>JAOAGV010000113.1:3968-15354 GCA_026415575.1 Candidatus Sumerlaeia bacterium | reverse complement strand
CCCCATGCGCAAGCCCGGTCTGCTCGATGTCGTCATCTTCCGCGAAAACACCGAGGACGTCTATGCCGGCATCGAATACAAGGAGGGCACGCCTGAGGCCGAACGCGTTATTACGTTCTTCAATGAAGTCATGGGCACGCAAATCCGGCCCGATTCCGGCATCGGCGTCAAACCCATCAGCATCACGGCCACAAAACGGCTGGTGCGCAAGGCCATCAATTATGCGATTCAGAACCGGCGCCGCACGGTCACGCTGGTTCACAAAGGCAACATCATGAAATACACCGAAGGGGCGTTTCGCGACTGGGGCTACGAGGTGGCCAAGGAGGAATTCGGCCGCTTCATCATCACCGAAAACGACTTGATGACCCAGTATGACGGCAAATTGCCGGAAGGCAAGATTTTGATCAACGACCGGATTGCCGACAGTATGTTCCAACAAGTGCTCCTGCGGCCCGACGAGTATTCGGTCATCGCCCTGCCGAACCTCAACGGCGACTATCTGTCGGACGCCTGCGCCGCGCAGGTCGGCGGTTTGGGCATGGCTCCGGGCGCCAATATCGGCGACGGCACGGCGCTGTTCGAGGCCACGCACGGCACGGCGCCGAAATACGCCGGCAAGGACATGGTCAACCCGGGTTCGCTCATCCTGTCGGGCGTGATGATGCTCGAATATCTGGGTTGGAAACGCGCGGCACGTCTGATCACCCGCGCCCTGCAAAAAACCATCTCGCAGAAATACGTGACCTACGACCTGCACCGCCTCATGAAAAATGCAACCAAGGTCAGCACCTCGGAATTTGCAGCGCGGATTGTGGAAAATATGGTCTAGAAAAGATGATTGGTAAAGGTCGGGTGGACGGGATGGACAGCCGGGACGCATTGGGCGGAGTGGACGGAGGGAAAAAACATTCAGGCCATGTCCACAATGTCCATGCAGGCTCTTCAGTCCCCGCAGTTCATCACCTCCGGCAATGGTTCAACTTTCAGCGCTTTCCGCTGACATCACAAAAGGGGGGAACTCACCATGGCACGGCGCGAACGACGTTGTAAAATCACCGTGGTCGGCGCAGGCCAGGTCGGCGCAACCACCGCCCACTGGCTGGTCAACGAACAACTCGGCGATGTCATGCTCGTGGATATTGCCGAGGGCATGGCCGCCGGCAAGGCGCTCGACCTGCTCGAAGCCACGCCCATCGCCGGCTCCGATTGTCTCGTCGTAGGACATTGCGACTACACCAAAACCGCCGCATCCGATATCATCGTGATCACAGCCGGGGTTCCACGAAAACCCGGCATGAGCCGCGACGATCTTTTGCAGACCAATGCCGGCATTGTCAAAGAGGTCGCCGAACAGGTCAGCCGCCACTCGCCGGACGCCATCATTATCGTTGTTTCCAACCCCTTGGACGTGATGACCTGGCTGACCCTGAAAGTGACCGGCTTTCCGCCTGAACGTGTCATCGGCATGGCCGGCGTGCTCGACACGGCGCGATTCCGCACATTCATCGCCCTCGAACTGGGCGTCTCGGTCGAAGACGTGCAGGCGATGGTTTTGGGCGGGCACGGCGACTCGATGGTGCCGCTGGTCAGTTGCACGTCGGTCAGCGGCATTCCGGTCGCGCAGTTGATTCCGCGCGACCGCCTGGCCGAGTTGATCAAACGCACGGCCAACGGCGGGGCGGAGATCGTGAACCTGCTCAAGACCGGCAGTGCCTTCTATGCGCCGGGGGCGGCGGTGGCGCAGATGGTCGAGGCCATCGAGCGCGACAAGAAGCGGGTTCTGCCGGCGGCCGTCTATTGCCGCGGCGAATATGGTCTGGACGACGTATATATTGGACTGCCGATTGTGCTGGGCGCGGGCGGCTGCGAGAGGATTCTGCAGCTGGACCTTGCCGCCGACGAGCTCGAAGCTCTTCGCAAGTCCGCCGCCGAAGTAAAGGCCAACATCGCCAAACTGAAACTGTAGAAGATGGAAACGCCGCGGGCGCGATGAGTTCTACTGCTCATCGCTCTCGGATGCCGCGGCGCGGGCGGTTGCCGCACCGCAGCATTTTTTGTACTTTTTCCCGCTCCCGCACGGACACGGTTCGTTGCGTCCGACTTTCGGTCCCCGCCGCACGGGCATCGGTTTTGCAGCCGGTGCCTCGCCGTCTATCTCACCGGCGGCCATGCGCCGCGCCATCTCTTCGTCCATCGCCATCTGGTCGAGCATCTGTTTGTGGTATTCCATCTGGCGCTGAATGCGCGGGTCTTGGCTGACAAGGCTTTCCGTGTAGAAGTGCTCGAGCACCTGTTTGTGAATGTTATAGCGCAGTTCCTCGAGCATCAGGCTGGCTTCCTTCTGATAGACGACCAGCGGGTCCTGCTGGGCGTAGCTTTGCATCCAGACGCTCTCGCGCAGTTCCTCGATTCCCAGCAGGTGGTCGCGCCAGTTTTGGTCAATGGTGTGCAGCACAACCATGCGGCTGAGGTGGTTGCTGAGCAGGTAACCGCCCATGAGGCGGACTTTGATGTCGTAGGCTTGGCCGAGCCGTTCGCGGACAAAATCCAGCAGGCGGTCGTAGTCGAGTTCCTCGACGGCCGGCGGGTTGCTCAGGTTGATGTAGGGAATGACGCGACGGAGATAGCCGAAAAAGCCGTTGAGGTCCCACTCATGAGGGGGCTGCTTGGGTTTGCCATATTTTTCAAATTCTTGGGCGGCGGCGTTTTCGCACAGGTCCAAGATCAGCGTGCGCAATTTCAGCGGTTCCAGAATCTCGCCGAGGATTTCGTCGTGAAACGCCTCGCGATAGCGCGGGTTTTCGGCCAGCGCCGCCAGTTCATCCTCGTCGTCCGATTGCAGCACCTCCCATAACCCCAGTTCCTCGAGACGGGCCCGGAGAATGGGGTCCTTGAACAATTGCTCGCGCGAGCAGCCCAGCCGCTCCGCGCACAGGGCGTCGTTGGTGAGCACGCGGGCGGCGTCCACATGCACGAGCACTTGCCGCCGCAGGCCGTAAATAAACTCGCGCTGTTTGTTCATCACGTTGTCGTATTCGAGCGTGCGCTTGCGCCGCTCGAAGTTGATCGCCTCGATTTTTCTTTGCGCCCGCGTGATGGCCCGCGTGACCATCGGATGCTGGATTTCCTCGCCTTCCTTCATGCCGGCCCATCGCATGATCTTGTGCATCCACTCTTGGGCGAACAGGCGCATGAGGTCGTCTTCGAGCGAGATGAAGAAGCGCGAAGTGCCGGGGTCGCCTTGGCGGCCACTGCGCCCGCGCAGCTGCCGGTCAATGCGCCGGGCTTCGTGGCGCTCCGAGCCGATGACCTGAAGGCCGTAGGGAATGACATCCTCGCCGTCGGGGGATTTGCAGAGAATGTCGCCCTCCTCGTTGCGTTCGTTGGTTTCAGCGAGGATTCCCGGCTTGAGTTTGATGTCCGTGCCGCGGCCGGCCATGTTGGTGGCGATGGTGACGGTGCCGGGTGTGCCGGCATCGCGGATGATTTCGGCCTCGCGCGCATGGTTTTTGGCGTTCAGCACGTTGTGGGAAATCCCGCGCCGTTTGAGCATCCGGCTCAACGTCTCGGAGACCTCGACCGAGATCGTACCGACCAGCACGGGCAGTTTCATTTGGTGCAGGTGAACAATCTCATCCAGAATTGCGTTGTATTTTTCCCGCCGCGTGCGATAGACAACGTCGTCATAATCAATCCGCCGGCAGGGCTTGTGCGTGGGGATGACCACCACGTCCATCTTGTAGGTATGGGCGAACTCGGCGGCCTCGGTTTCGGCGGTGCCCGTCATGCCGGCCAGTTTTTTATACATGCGGAAGTAGTTCTGGAGTGTGATCGTGGCCAGGGTCTGGTTCTCGATTTCGATCGTGACGCCTTCTTTGGCTTCGAGTGCCTGATGCAGCCCGTCGCTGTAGCGGCGGCCGGGCATCAGGCGGCCGGTGAACTCGTCCACAATGATGACCTTGTTGTCCTGGACAACATAGTCCACGTCCTTCTCAAAGAGGGCGTAGGCGCGGAGCAGCTGCGAGATGTTGTGAATCTCTTCGCGTTTGATTTCGTTCTCCTCATTGACCGCCGCTTTGCGCTTCTCCTTTTCCTCTTCGCTCAGGCCGGGCGTGGCCTCGATCTCGGCGTAGCGCTCGGTGAGGTCCATTGGGACGAGGCTTTCGGGATTATCGGGCCGGAGAGCCTCGCGGCCTTTTTCCGTCAAAGTGGCCTCGTGGCTCTTCTCATCAATATGGTAGAGGAGTTCGCTTTCGAGGAGTTCGACCAGTTTTTTTTCGGCCATGAAGTAGGCTTCGGTCTTGTCGGTCAATCGCTGGATTTCCCCGTCTTGGCGCAATTTCATCAGGCGCTTGTTCTTGGGAGCACCTTTCAGAGCCAGAAGGAGTTTGACGCCGGCTTCCTCGCGGCCGTTTTCGCTCTGAAGCAGCTGCTCGGCTTCGTTGAGCAGCCGGTTGACCAGAAACGTCTGTTTGCGCACCAGTTCGTGGACCAGCGGTTTCATTTTGTCGAAGCGGTGGGTCGAGCGGTCCACGGGGCCGGAGATGATCAGCGGGGTGCGCGCCTCGTCTATGAGGATGTTGTCCACCTCGTCCACAATTGCATAGTAGTGCTCGCGCTGCACCAGCTGATCCTTGTGGACGGCCATGTTGTCGCGCAGGTAGTCGAAGCCAAACTCGTTGTTAGTGCCGTAGGTTACGTCGCAGTGATACATGGCGCGGCGTTCGGGCGTGTTCGGCTCGGTTTTGTCTATGCAGCCGACGGTCAGGCCGAGCCACTGGAGAATGTGGCCCGTCCACTCGCTGTCGCGCTTGGCCAGATAATCGTTGACAGTGACGAGGTGGGCGCCGCGGCCCGGAAGGGCGTTGAGATACAGCGGAAGGATGGCCACCAGCGTCTTGCCTTCGCCCGTGGCCATTTCGGCGATCTTGCCCTGATGGAGAACGATGCCGCCCATCAATTGGACATCATAAGGGACTTCAATCCACTCAATCTCGGTGCCGCCGGCCACCCATCGCTGGCCGACATGCCGTTTGCAGGCCTGCTTGACGACGGCATAGGCTTCGGGGAGGAGTTGATCGAGCGTTTCGCCCTCTTTGTAGCGACGGCGGAACTCGTCGGTCTTCGCCTTGAGCTCGTCGTCCGAGAGCGAATCATATTTCTCATACCATTGGTTGATCTGGGCCACGATGGGCATCAGGCGCTTGATGTCGCGCTGCTGCTTGCTGCCCAAGATTTTCCCAAGAACAAACCCGAATATTTTGCTGATCAGCGAATCGCTCATGAAATTTTCCCGACTCTTTCGAAATCGAATCGAATAATGCATAGGGGGAGGCAGGGCAGGGGTCAATGGGAGAAATGTCCCGAACGGGGTGCATCTCCCGAAATCGGGAGAAGGCTCCTGCGAGCGCAAGCAAGACCGCCGCTTATGGGGGAAAATCCTCCGCATCTTGCCAACGCCTTTGGACTGCGGCAGCATGGCTGCTGCTTTGCTGAAATCGTCCCTCGTCAGACAAAGCGTTGGTGCTATGGAAAGAACCCATGCTCGGCGGGTTGGAGTTTTGCACAAAAGAAAGCGGCAGCATGGCTGCCGCAGTCCAAAGCGTCCGCTGATTTGTGCATAATGACAATGGCGCGGCCTCAGGCCTTTTCCTTTTTGCCCTTCCAGGCCCAATAAGGCCACAGCAGGATCGAACGACATTCGCCCAATTTGGGGAAAAACACCCCCCGAACGTCTGCGACGGCCTTCCCACTCCTGCGCCGCCCGCTCCTGTCCCCCCACGCGCCACGGCCCGCGACCCACAAGCCCCATCCGATTTTGCTTGATGGTCGGGAAACTGCAATGCAAGCATCCGGCCCGATTGCCGTTTGTTGGCGCGCAAAAACCACCGGCCTCGCGCAAGGCAAGCGGCGCGAAGTTATCCAGTCCACACACAACAGGAGAAAGCCATGGCGGATTTGATGCTTTCCGGCGAAGGCCCCAAACATGAACGCATGACCGGCTATCACTGGTGGGTGCTGATTGTCGGCTCGATGAGCTGGCTGTTCGACTGCATGGATCAACGCATCTTTATTCTGTCGCGAAAGCCCGCCCTGACCGATCTCATGCCGGGGGCAACGCCTTTGGCCATCTCGCAGGCCGGCGACTATGTGACGGCCGCCATGATGGTCGGCTGGGCGGTCGGCGGTTTGTTCTTCGGCTTCGTCGGCGACAAATGGGGCCGCGTGAAAACACTGTCCACGAGCGTCCTCGTTTATTCGATGTTCACCGGCCTTTCGGGTCTGGCCCAAACCCCCTATGACTTCGGCGCTTTGCGGTTTTTGATGGGCTGCGGCATCGGCGGCGCGTTCGCCACGGCGGCCACGCTGATCGCCGAAACCCTGCCGCAACATCTCCGCGCGCTGGCGCTCGGATCGTTCCAAGCCCTCTCGGCCGTCGGCAACATCATCGGGTCGGCCGTCAGCACATGGCTGATTACGCCGGGCCTGCCCATGCAAGTGTTCGGCTATGAGATTCCCGGCTGGCGGTTGATCTTCGGCTTCGGCATCCTGCCTTCGCTGCTTATCGTTTTGATCATGAAAACCATCAAAGAGCCCGAACAGTGGCATCAGGCGCGCAAGACAGCCAAAGAACAACTGGACCGGCAGATGGGCGATCTCAAGAGCATGATCCGCACGCCACGTTGGCGGCGAAACATGATTGTCGGCATCCTGCTTTCGATTGCCGGCGTGGTCGGCCTGTGGGGGGTGGGCTTCTATACGCCCGAGTTGATTGACGAGGCGCTCAAGGGGGCCAGCGACGCCGAGAAAAACTACGTGCGGGGCGTCGGGACGATGGTGCAGGACATGGGTGCGCTTTGCGGCATGTTCTTTTTTACCTTCGTGGCTTTGCGCTTGGGGCGGCGTTCGGCTTTTGCATTGTGCTTTTTTATGGCGTATCTTGTGGTGACCTTTGTCTTTCTCCGCTTGTCGTCGGCGCAGCAGGCCTACTGGATGACGCCGATGGTGGGCTTTGTTACGCTAAGCGTCTTCGGGGGCTACTCGATCTACTTCCCGGAAATTTTCCCGACGCGGCTGCGGGCAACCGGAACGGCCATCTGTTACAATGTGGCACGAATCCTGTCGGCGGTGATTATCGTGATGCAGGTGCCGATGAAGACGTTCTTCAACAACCTGTTTGCCAACCAGGAGTCGGCGGTAACAAAGTTTTTTGCCTCTATCGGCGCACCGACGCCCTTCCGCGCCGTCGCCATTGTCATGGTCCTGATCTATTTTGTCGGCATCATCACGCTGATCTGGGCGCCGGAGACCAAGGGCAAGCCGCTGCCGACCGATGATGATGTGAAATAGCATGGGGCGCCGGCGGACAACATCGGAAGACGGAACAAAGTCCGAGGCAGGGAGTCAGAGGCAATTTTTCTCTTGCATCCGGCGGCGCCGTTTCACACGGTGAAACCGCTATGCGCAGGGTGGGTTATCCATATTGCCATTTTCTGGGCTTTACGTTTGTCGAACTCTTGGTGGTCGTGGCAATTATTGGCGTTCTCACCGCCGTTGCAACGGTGAATTTTATGTTGGCAGTTGACCGCGCCCGCCAAGTCCAGTGTGCCGCCCGGCTCAAGGTTATCGGCAGCGCCCTTTACGCCTATCACATTGACTACAATGCGTTTCCTCTGGCCGACGGGGTTGCGGGCAATCAGCCCACGCCTTTTTGCACGGAGTTCGGCAACGGCCCCGCCGGAAACGGCTTCTGGAACGGCATTTCTCTTTTGCTTGTGGAATGCGGCTATATTCAGGACCGCAGCATTTTATATTGCCCCGCTCTTGAAAAGCGCTACAGCGCGCGCCGCGACAATCTCCGTTATGCGTATAATTGTTCGACTACCGACGCCGGCGGCTACACAGGCTCGGAAAATAACCTCGAGACTGATTCCGGCGATGTCTGGCTTGTCCGCTGCCTTTACCTCCATCCCAGCACCAATGGCGCCGACCGCCGCAAGCCCGTCAGTTTCCCCCACGGCCTCGACCGCACGATGGAGAACGTCCTGTTCTCGAATTATCGGGTCGAGTTGCGCCCGGGCGGCGAAACCCTTCGCTAAAGTGTTCTGCATAAAAAACAAGACCAATCGGCCATCTCCGCCGATTCCATCGGAGCGGTCGGTTCTGTCCGATTGGTCTTAATTTCGCGCTGTTTCGTTTATGCGGAAATGAGGATGTCTTTTTCCCAGCCGATGGCCTTCAAGGCAATCTTTGCGGGGTCGCTCGTGCCCAGCTTATACTCCTTGTCGGCCGCGGCCACACACAGCGGGGCGGGCGAGATTTCCCACTCTTCGCCTTTGACCGCCTTGCGCTTGGCCATGATGATCTTCAAGGCGATGGTTTCGGCCGCCACAGGATCGGTGCTGGCGATCAGACCGTTGTAATTCCACACATACTTCGGGTCTTTTTGCGGTCCGCCCTCGTAGGCGCCGGCCAGAGCGTCCACCAGAATGAGCCGGGTTTTCCCTTTCACCGTTGGCTCCAGCCAGATCGAGCCGAGTTTTGCATTGTTTTCCCCGTGGAAGCTGCGGGCCGGCTGCGAGCCAAACATGATGTAGTTTTTCATGACGGTTCCCATGCCTGTGAGGCGGTGGGTCTTCAGACCGGGAATCGAGATCAGCGCCGTGCACTGCGCCGCTGCATCTTTCTTCCGCTGGACTTCCTGAATGCGGTCGGCCGGAACGCCGGCTTCCTTGATCCCGTCCGTGACCGCAGCCACCACTTCGGCATGGGTCGGCGTGATGGCTGAGGTTGTGACCAGCCCGACGACATCATTGGGCTTGATAAGTTTCTTCCAAGCCGCCGACGCGTTGCTTTCTCCGGTCACGGCCTTGACGGCCTCTTCGACCATTTTCTTGACCGTCGCGGCGTCCACCACATTGCCCGCCCCGATCGCCTTTTCATCGCGCACGAGTGCAACAATGCTCTTGTCGCCCTCGGCGGCGAAGGAAAAGCGCACCGAGCCGGCAGCCAGCGCCGCCAGCGTGCTGTCCCGCACGAAGTCCCGTCGAGTTACCTGACGCCAGTCGCTCATTGTTGTGTACCTCGCTTGGTGAGTATGACGGCCTTGAGCAGCCGTTCGCAAAGGTCCCGCGACCGGGACCGGAATGCCAAAACCAGATAGCGCCCATCGAGCCGAAGCCCGATCCATTCGCCCGACTCCAACCGCCCCAGCTCGATCGGCTCGGGCGTCAGGGCCAGATTGGCGAGCAGCTTGGCGCGAAATGTATCCCGTGCCATTGTCGCCGACGTGGCATTGGGGTACTGCACGATCAACAGGCTGGCGCTTTGGTTCTCAAGGCGATAATCGCCCATGACCGCGTTGGTCTGCCCGCTGAGATGCAGGACGTTCTCCACGGCGAAAAAGTAAAGAGAGTTCAAACACAAGTGAGTGTGAAAATAGTGGATACTCTCGGACGTCAATCCTTCGCGGGGAAGCAGTTCGAGCAACTTCGGGCGGCGACCCTCGGCCGGAATTTGCGCCGCAAGCGCCCGGCCCAGATCAAGCACCGCGGCGCGGCTTTCTGCCGTTTCAACTTCCGCCAAAATCCGAAAGAACCACCGCCCCTGCCAAAACCGAAGCAGGCCGCCCGCATACAGCGACTCCTGCCCGATGCCCACGTGTTCGCCTCCGAGATCCTGCGACAAGACGCCGAATGCCTCTTCGGGCGATCCCATCTCGTATGCCTCGACCGTAATCGTCGTGTCGTTGTGGGCATAGCGCCAGACATCCAAGCCGCGGAACTGAAAGGCCAGATACAGTTCTGCGGCTCCGTTCATATAGTCAAAGATGGTTTCGGCCGTGACGGCTTCCGGCGCGGGGGCAGACCGTGTCCACGCCCCCACCCTGTCGGGCGGCACCAGACGCGGCAGATTCCCTTCGCTTGCCATAAGAAAGGCCCCCGGAGTCAGTAGTAACACGAGTATCCAAATCGTATGATACATGAATGGACCCCTAATCTTTCCGCTTTTCATAAGACCCAACTCCTCTGCTGTGTCAATCGGAAAAATCCAGATTCGGTCCAACCATATGTCTTTGGGGGTTCAACGCGAATAACCATTGCGCGCGAAAACCGACTGTGGCAGCATTTCACGTATCATCCGATGCGAGGTGAAACGTCATGATACAAAATCCATTCCTCTCCCGCCGCCATAAGGGCGGTTTTTCCATGATCGGCATTTTGCTGGTCATTGTGATTCTGTTCGTGCTGGCGGGCTACTATTTCAAGGGCGACAATGACGGACAGAAACCGGGCATTTCCGGCTACATGGAGCAATCCCAGCAAGCGGCCAGCGTGTATCAGTCCACAATCAGCCGCGCACGCGGTGTGGCCGAGCAAGAAAACTTGCGCGTCCTTCAGGCGGCCATTGATCAGTGGGCGATGAATCATCCGGGCGAACGCTGCACGTTCCAAGCCTTGCAGCAAGCAGGCTGCACCATTCCCGCGCCGCCGCCCGGCTTTCGCTTTGACATTGACGCCAACAATCAGGCGATCCTTGTCGAGGTTCAACCGTCCGGTCCGCCGCTTTCGCCCAAAGGCAATGCGCCCCCGCCACTGCCGAATGTCCGCCGGTAGGCCGGCCCGAAACGCGATCGTTTCATATTGCGCTTTTGCCCGCCCAAAATCCTTCCGGCGGCGGACAGACCAACCGCATACTCTCGCGTGTGCGAGGATGATTCAGGCGCACTTGCCATGAATGCAGCCGAAATCCGCATGCTCCCGGCAGCGGCATATCGCCCTCGCCCGCCGCGCGTTCGGGGTCCCACTTCCCGCCGCGAACGTAAAACGGCTCGCCGTCGAGCGGATAGCCCGCCCATGCCGCATGAATGCGGATTTGGTGTGTGCGGCCGGTGTGCGGCGTAGCCTTGACGAGCGTACTCTGCCGCACTGGATCGCGCGCCAGAACCTCGAAGTCGGTCCGGGAGGTTTTTCCACGCGCCGAGGCCGCTTCCACCAGACCCAACCGCGGGTGCTCTTCCTGTCCGATCGGAACCCCGACGGAAAAGTGCTCGCGCTCGACCAGTCCGTTGAGCACGGCCAGATAGACGCGGCCGATGCGATGATGCATGAAGTCGCGGCCCAGCACCGACCGCGCCTCGCGGCTTTTGCCCAGCAGAAGCAGCCCGCTCGTGCCGCGATCGAGGCAGTGGAGCGGGCTGACGGTTTGCCAGTGTGCCTTGTGCGTCCGAAGCAGATGCACGACGGTTTTTTCGAGAAACCCGCCGCCCGGCAACACCGGCAATCCCGCGGGTTTGTTGACCACCAGCAAGTCCTCGTCTTCAAACAGGACGGGCAGTTCAGTCGGCACGTCGGGCTCTTGCCACGGCGGGCGAAAATACTCC
>JAOAGV010000113.1:0-3958 GCA_026415575.1 Candidatus Sumerlaeia bacterium | reverse complement strand
CCGACCGCCACAGTCCGCTCACCCGAGTCCAGCACGTTGCCGTTGAGGCGGATCAATCCCTTCGCGATCCGCTCATACCAGGTTGAGCGCGGGATTTTGGTGTAGCGGCTCGTATAATAGTCCACGACCGTCATGCCGGCAAACGGGGGCGACACAAAGTCGTGGAAGGTATAGCCGGAATTCATCGGCAGACGTTGCGCACCAACATGGCACCGTACCCCGTCATGCCTGCACCTCACGCATCGGTCGTGGTGCCCAAGTCGCTCCACTTGATGATGCGGCTTTCGTATCGGTTGGTGGCCATGTTGTGGAAGGCTGCACGGCCCATCAGCGCCATGAGCGTGGCCACGCGCGCGGTCTCAGCGTTCGAGTTGGGCTTTCGCTTGCCGCCGGTGCGGATGTTGTCGGCGAAGTCCTCCAGTTGCTCGCCCGTTCCGACATAGTAGTCGCTGCTCTCGGCGATCTTCACCGTCTGTTTATCGGGCGTGTAGAGTTCGCCGGCCGACAAGTTGATACCCCAACCCTGTCCATATACCCACAGCTTCTCAGCGTACCACTTTTCCGGACAATAGGACGTGTGCGTGTAGGTGAAGATAATATCGCCGGGGAATCGGAAGACCACCGACGAGTGGTCCTCGGCGGTGTATTTCGGCGGGTTCTTGTGCTCGACCGTTACGGCGCCCATGCCCACGGCCTCGACCGGATGCTGGTTTTTCATCACCCACGCCATGACGTCCATGTGATGGCAGGCCTGCTCAACCAGTTTGCCGCCGGACATCTCGACGTTGATGACCCAGCCGCCCACGCCGCTGGTGAACTGCCAGTCGCCGGCCAGAAACACCACCTTGCCCAGATCGCCTGAATGGATTTTTTCGATGGCCTTGATGAAATTCTCGCTGTAGCGCCGCTGGAACCCCACCTGATAGATCGCCTTCGACTTGCGGGCCGCCTTGACAATCGCGTCCACTTTCTCGACGGTCGAGTCCATCGGCTTTTCGCTGAACGTGTGGATGTTGGCTTCAAGGAGCGGGATGACCACTTTGGCGTGATTGGCCACTTCGGTCGCCACGATGATCCCGTCGAGTTTTTCCTTCTCGATCATCTCCTTGAAGTTTTCATAGCCCTTGGGTTTGAACTGCTCGGCCACGCGCTGCGCCGCGGCCACCCGTTCGCTGCGCAGATCGCACACCGCGCCGACGCGGATGCCCGGAATGGTCACCACCTTGCGAAGCAGTGTGGTGCCGCGTCCGCCAACGCCGATAAAGCCCAGCACCACTTCGTCCTTTTTGGCTTCGGCCCCGCGCGCCGTCCTGATTTGGCCTGCCGCGGCTGCGGCCGCAGCACCCGCCGCCGAAGTCTTCAAAAATGCCCGTCGAGTTACGTCTCCGTGCTTCATGGCAATCCCCCTTGCTGAACGTCGGACCCGCGCCTGCGCGCGGGCCGCTTTGAGTAATGGTGATAAGGAACCGAAGAATCCAACTGTGACACTTCACTTCGCCCAAATCGTTTTCCCGTGCCCCTTCGAATGTCAAGACCAAGCAGCCTTGATGTGTCTCCGATCTTTTGGACTTTGCCTCTTGCAAAGCCGCCGAGCTGCAAAGCATTTCACGAATTTCGGTTGGCCTTGATATGAGGAAATAAGTCCTCTGTTTTCAAACAACCGACCATCGGGCAGAGCCTCAAAACCCTTGCTTTGCTGTCTTGGCGCCTTTGCGTGAAGTGGTCTTTGAACGATGCTTCGGTATATAAGGGTGCCGACGCCGTTCTTTTCCCTTGACGGCCGGACTGGAATGAGGGGAGCATCCTTGTCGTTTTGAGCGCGGACAGAATTGTCCGTTTCCTTGAAAATGTTGTGCAAAGGCTGTGAAGAGGAGTAGTAGGAGATTGGGCTTCCTCGAGAGAGCCGTCGGACGGTGCAAGACGGTGGAAGCGGTCTCCGAACTCGCCTCGGAGCCGCGGGCGCGAACCAGTCGGGCTGCGGGTCAATGCGGCGGGCAATTGGGTTGACGAGTTGCCAACCTTCGCCGCCGTAACCTGCCCCACTTTAGTAGTTCCCGCCGGAAGGCGACCGTTATTGAGCCGCAATGAAGGGTATTGGAAGAGGAAGCCAAGAGCACGCTTGCCTGACTCTGACAATGCCGAACGAGGGTGGTACCACGGGAGTTTGCAGGATTCTCGTCCCCGGATTGATCGCAAGGTCATCCGGGGATTTTTGTTTATAAGGCGCACAAAGGAACAATGGCCGTGATTTGCAACAGAACATCTGCATTGGCCAAGAGTTCTCCAACAAAGGGGGTGGTGGGGGCTTGGGTATGCCCCCGGACACTTGCCCTTTCCCGCCTGTTTCTTCCGCTGCATCCGTAAGGGCTCGCAGCGGCCAACCCGTCAGACAAAACAAAACTCATCTAAAAAGAAAAGAGGACCATTCATGACACCCACAAAAGATACACCGAAATCGCAAGAGCCAAAACCCAAGCCCGAACGCGTGATTATATTCGACACCACACTGCGCGACGGCGAACAGGCGCCCGGCTTCACCATGCATCTCAACGAGAAGCTGAAAGTGGCGCATCAACTGGCCAAACTGGGCGTGGACGTCATTGAGGCGGGCTTTGCGATTGCCTCGCCCGGAGACTTTGATGCGGTCGCCGCCATCTCCGAGGAGGTCAAAGGCCCCGTCATCTGCTCGTTGTCGCGGGCGCTGCCCAAGGACATCGAGGCGTCGGGGCGTGCGCTGGCGAAAGCCCCGCGCCGGCGCATTCACACCTTTATTGCCACCAGCGACATCCACGTCCAGCGCAAGCTCAAGATGTCGCGCGAGCAGGTCATTGCCCAAGCCGTCTCCGCCGTAAAACTGGCCAAGACTTTTACCGACGACGTCGAATTTTCATGTGAGGACGCAGGGCGCACGGACTGGGACTACATGTGCGCGGTCATCGAGGCGGCGATCGAGGCCGGCGCCACAACGATCAACATCCCCGACACGGTCGGTTATTGCACGCCATGGCAGTTCGGTGATTGCATCGCCTACATCCGCAACAAAGTTCCCAACATCGGCAAGTGCGTGCTGTCCGTCCATTGTCACAACGACCTCGGTTTGGCCGTGGCCAACTCGCTGGCGGGTATTTTGGCCGGCGCACGGCAGGTCGAGTGCACCATCAATGGCATCGGCGAGCGGGCGGGCAATGCGGCGCTCGAAGAGATCGTGGCCAATCTGAAAACGCGCCAGGACTTTTACAAGTGCGACACCGCCATCAACACGAAGGAGATTTACCGCACCAGCCGGTTGGTCAGCCAAGTCACCGGAACCCGCGTGCAGCCGAACAAAGCGGTGGTCGGTGCCAACGCCTTTGCCCATGAGGCCGGCATTCACCAAGACGGCATCTTGAAGGAACGCGCAACCTACGAAATCATGACCCCCGAATCGGTCGGATGGACGGGCGAAAGCATCATTCTCGGCAAGCATTCGGGCCGGCACGCCTTCCGCAAGCGGCTCGAAGCAATGGGGTATGGCGGTCTTTCGCCGGAAATGATCGAACAGGCCTTCGATCGCTTTATTAAGCTGTGCGACAAAAAGAAGGTTGTGTATGATGAAGACCTGATGGCGATTCTCGAAGACGAGATTGTCGGCGTGCCGCAAAAGTTCCAGCTGGACTATCTGAGCATATCGAGCGGAACGGCGACCGTACCGACGGCGACCGTGCGCATGAAAATTGACGGCGAAATCCGGCAGGACGCCGGCTGCGGCGACGGGCCCGTTGACGCCGCCTACACCGCCATCGAGCGCATCACCGGCATCCAGGCCGAGATCGCCGGCTACTCGCTCGAAGCGGTTACCAGCGGCGGCGATGCCGTCGGGCGCGTGCGCATCACCGCCAAATTTGGAGGGCATACCGTGTCAGGACTGGGCGCCGACACCGACATCATCGTGGCGAGCGCCAAGGCGCTGGTCAACGCG
>JAOAGV010000112.1 GCA_026415575.1 Candidatus Sumerlaeia bacterium | reverse complement strand
CCCTTGGCGCTATGGGGGATGATTTTTCCGGCATCAGGTGGCGGCGGTCTTGTTTGCGCTCGCGGGAACCTTTTACCGGATGCGTCAAAAACAAACAAGGGTGCCTGACATTCCCAAGGCTCAACCGGCCGAGTATTGCCGCAAGTGATCCGTGACGCGCGGCGTTTCGACGCAGACAGTCAGGAATCCGTTGAAGTAAAGGAAAGAAATGAACATCTACACGACGGCATGCGGCGTTTGCTGTCCGCCGTGGATAGCGGAGCGGACGAACAACGAGGCCTATGCGATGCGAATTCTCCTATTTTATTGAGGGAAATGTTGCCGGCCTTGCCGCCGATTGTCGTGGCGGAGATTGGGTGACAACATTCTCTGGAAGCACTTCAAGTAACCGGTTAGGAATCGAATGCCGAAAGCATGGAGTTCATATTTTTGCTAATCCTACGGCTGCGCCTGCCATGCCAGAGCAGTCATCGAGTGCGGCGGCAGCGTGAGAACTTTCCCCGACGCGAAGTCGGCAACCGTGTCTTCAAGGATGGCGACCTGCGGGGCGGGGTTTTCAAATTCGTTGTTTGCGGCGATGGAGTCGGCGGCCAGCAGCCAGCGCCGCGCGGTGTTGTTCGCGACTGCGCCCGCAAACCTAATCGCCACGCGCTGCGGCTTTGCCGTGTCGAGATTGACCAGAATCATGCAGCGCTTTCGGTCTTGAACAAACGCGTAGCTCCAGAGCGTCGGAATGTCGGTCAGCGTTTCGACGCCTTTGCGGGAGAAAATGCCGGTGGCCGAGAATTTCGGATCGGCGCCGCTGTGGCGGGTCTCAACCAAATCGCCGCCCAGCACGCGGTTGGCGGTTGCGCAGGCAAGGAAAGTCGGGCGAAACCGTTCATGGCCTTTGCGCATATTCAGCGCCGTGCCCCACAGGCGCACCGGTCCGATGCCTTGCGCGTTGTAGGAATGCTGCACCAGCGAAAACAGCGCCTGATGGCGCAGGCGGTGCTCCTTCAGCATCAGGAGCATGTTGTTGGCCACAGTCAGGCCGCCGCCCAGCGAGGTCACAATGCGGTTGCGCGGTTCGAGCGGCCCGTCGCCATTAGTGATATGGTGATTCACCTCGTAGATTGAAAGTTCCATGCCGGCTTTCTGGGCCAGTTGGAAGTTTTGAAACATCGCACCGTCCTTGTTGCGCGATCGCCAGACGGGCCAGGCGAAGTCCCACCGGAACAGCTTGTCGTCGGTGTCCAGCGCAGCGGCTTCCTCTTTCGAGAGACTTTGAATGATGTAAGGCGCCACGCTGAAACAGTCGGCATTGGGCACGCGGCGGATGATGCCCTCATTGAGCCACGAATTGGCCGCCTGACCCGCTGCGTGGAAGACGACGTTGGGTTTGTAGTAGGGCGAGCTTTTGCCGATGGCGATCAGGTCCTTCCAGTAATCGTCGCCGTTGAATCCCCCGCATTGATAGGGACCGGCGTTGTTCCACGCTTCGTTGCCAAACTCGACGTGGATAAACCGAAAGACCTCGGTCCACGGCTTGGGATGTCCGAGGGCTGCGCGCACGCGGCCGTAGCCGACGTTTGCAGGTGCGCCGAGATACTCCATGAAGTTTTTCATCTCGCCGTAGCTGAGCGTGCCGGGAAGACAATACCAGGGATTGGTGCCGAGATATTCGCACAGCTCATACATTTGATGAAGGCTGAAGGGGCTTTGCGAATGGTTTTCGTAGGGTCCCAGCCGGGCCGTATTCTGGCTCGAATAGGAATAGGCGCGAAGCGGCGGCGACAGCGTGTTGTCGAGCGTATTGCCGCCCATTTGCAGGTAGCGGATCAGGCCCGGGCCGAACTGTTTGAGCACGGCGACGCAGTCGTCGCGGAAGACCGTCGGATTGACATCGCCTTCCATCCACATCTCGACATCGTCGAGAAGGATCGCGCCGCCGCTGACCTCGAATACAAATGTCAGGTGGGGATTGTCGTTCGGGCCTTTGGGTTCGGGCACGTTGCGAACGGCGAGAGTCAGTTCGTGCTTCTGCCAATCGGGTTTAACGGCGACTTTTGCCGAATCGCCCCACTCCGCGCGGTCGGGCCGAACGGTGAGCGCGGGCGAGCCCGACCGTGCCTTGGTCCAGAATCGCGCGTGCCACGTGCCGTTTGTTTCGCCGTATCGCTGATAGTGCGTGGCGAAGCGATGATGGGCACGGCCCTGCGAACCGTCGAGGCAAGCCGCCGCACATCCGAACGAACCGGGCGGCACGTCGCCAATTTCAATGCGATTGGTCTTCGATGTCCAGTAGCCGTCGAGCGGCCGGAATTGCCCGTCGCGGATGCGGAATGACTCGACCAGAACGCCGACATTGGCGCCGCCCGGAGCCACTTTGCGGTCGAACACAAAGTACCGAAAGTCCTGCTCCTCACCACGGTTGACTGCGCGCTTGGTCGTGATCGCACGGATCGTGCCGGTTGTGCCTTTGGCCGGACCGGAGAGAATCGTGAACTGCCCGCCTTGGAGGATTTCGTCCCATGCCGAGCCAACGCGCCCAAACCATGTCGTCGCGCCGGTTTCATCCTGCACGGGGCCGAAGTGGCACTGGCGATACAGCGTCCCCTCGAAGTTTTCCTCGACGCGCTTCTTCACCACGGCCGCGCCGGAGTAATACGCATCGCCGCCCAGATTGATTCCGAACGGCACGGTGTCCCTGACCAATACGTTGCCGGTGATTTCGATGGTGGTGATGTCGGCGGTGGGTTGCGCAAATGTACGCAAGTCAATAGGCATCATCATAGCGGCGTAAATAACTATCCATCGAAAGCAGTGTTTTCCGTTCACGGCTTGTTCCTTCCTGTCTGCATATTCTTTATCCGGAGCGTCCAAATAGTTAACAGACTGTTCATTTTCGTCAATGCGAGGCGGTAGATGTCAACTGATTCATACTCCCAAAATCTGTCGGGTGGAAAACCCTGTTGACAGTAGCCCCTCGCCAGTCATTTCGGCCTCTCAACAACCCGCCTACAAATCCACCTCCGATGTCGGCACTTCGGGGAGCGTGGGCGGAACCGGCACGACGTGTGCGCGCTCGATCACGCGCATCGTCCGCCATTTGCCCTGAAGAAACCGGAACAGGAACAGAAAGCCCAATGCGATTACATAGGCGGTCAGAAACGTCCATGCCACATAGATGCCCCCCCATTTCCGTTCGCACGCCACCCATGTGGGAATCACCATCACGGCCCAGCCCAGCACCACCGACCACCACATGACGAACCGGGTGTCGCCTGCGCCCTTGAGCGCTGCGGCAAAGATCACATTCATGGTGTCGAACAGACAGTAGACCGCAACAAAATAGAGAATGATCACGGCGGTGCGCTCGACGGCCGCAAAGGCCGCACCGTCGGCCCTTGCCGCAAACGGCCGGATGAACCATGAGGGCGCGACCACATACAGCACGGCAATGGTGGCCATATAAGCGAAGGTCAGACCGAAGGCCGACCACGTGGCTCGGGTCGCCAGCTCCGGCCGGTCGCGTCCGAGCCACTGCCCCACCAGCGTCGAGGTGGCGATTCCGAAGCCGATCATCGGCAGAAATGCCAGCGAGTTGATCTGAAAGGCCAGATTGGTCGCCGCCAGCTCGGCCGTGCCGATCCGCCCGACGATGAACACGAAAAACGTAAAGGCCAGAATGTCGAGCATGAATTGTACGCCGCACGGGATGCCGAAGCGCATCAGACGGCGAAACAACCCGGCGTCAAATCGCCAGCCGCTTCGCAACGCATACTCCCGCTCGTTTTTGCGCGGCACAAACAGGAGCACTGTGAAGGCGAGGGCCGCCGCGCCATTGGCGATTACCGTTGCCCATGCCGCCCCCGCGATCCCCCACGCCGGAAATCCCCAGTGGCCGAAGATCATGGCGTAATCAAGCGTAAGGTTGACCGCTGTGCATCCGGCATTGACCCACATGACCGGCCAGTTGCGGCCGAGGCCGGTAAAAAAACACGACGCGGCGCTGCTGTAAATGGAAATCCCCGCCCCCAGAATCAAAATGCGAAAGTAGGTATTCTCCATCGCCTGCACAGCCGGTTCGTGGCCGACGGCGCGAAAAATCGTTTCAGAAAAAAGTGCGCCCAGTGGCAACACCGCCGCAGCCGCAGCCGAAAAGTAGATCGCCTGCCACAACGCAGGGCCGATCCGCCGCGGCTGGCCCGACCCGTGATACTGCGCCACAAATGTGTTGGCATACGAGGCCGTGCCCATGAAAAAACTGATGATTGTGAACGCCAGAAAACCCGCCGGCAGCGCCGCCGCCATCGCCTCCTGCGAATACCAGCACAGAAACATCCGGTCCACGAAATGCTGCACACTCCATGACGCTGTGCTCAGAACCAGCGGCACCGCCAGCTGAAGGACATCCCGAAAGCCTGCCTCGCGCCGCCAGAGAGTGGCGATGCTGCGCGGGGCGGCCGCGGGTCCGGTTTGTTTTTGCGCGATGGCCAAGTTTTCTCCGTCTTCCGCAAAACTTCGCTAATACTTGGCGTGGTATTTCCGACAATCAAGAATTGGATTCTGCGCCCCGGTTTTTGCGCACGCACGCGTTGCTGACGTGTGGAAGCTGGATATTGGGCTACACAAACCCTGCTCCGGACGGGCTGTCAAAAGGGTAGCCATACTATGGCCGCAATGAGTATGCGGATAGCCCAAAAAAAGTTGACAATTAAAAACATTTTGATAGCAGCTTTCCAAGGCAGATTAAGCAGACATACAGGCCGAACCATATGCGGTTCAGACTTTATTTGGCCGTGTGTTGTTCAAACTTTAGTTTGCCGACGTCGCCCCACTGCAGCAGCGTGGCGGCTTCGCGTTCGCTATCAACCCACCGCTGAAGCGGGGATGAGCCCGACAAACTGAAGCCCGAACGACGGGTCATTCCCATCATTGCTTAAGGACAAAAGGGGGAGAGATCAATGAGACCAAGACTGGATTCTGCCCTTCCGTATGTTCTGGCATGGATGCTGGCAACAGGATGGGTCAATCTTCATGGCGCGACGGTCACGGACGACGTTTTGTTCATTCACCATTCCGTAGGCGAGAACTGGCTTAACAACGGCTTGCGCAATGCCTTGTTGGCCAAGAGCTACATTGATGAGGTCAACGAAATCACCTATGGAACCATGATTCTTCCCGATGCGGGGCGGCCCGCGTCGCTGGCCGTTTTCGATCCGCCCACGCCGGGCGATCATACCAGCCCGCACCACTGGCTTTTGTGGTTCAATGACTACATGCAGCGCCTGAAAACGTTCGATTGCGCAAACGGCAAAAACAAAATCATCCTGTTTAAAAGCTGTTTCCCCAGCAACAATATCTACGAAGACGGCACGGAACCCGGCAATCCGTTTGATTCTTACGAAACGCTGGCCAACTATCGCGCGGTCTATCGCCATCCGGGCGGAGCCGGTCGCACCTATACGTCGGGGACACTTGTCTATAAACCGCTTCGCGATGTGTTTGCCGCCAACCCCGACACACTGTTCATCCTCATCACGTCGCCCTCGAATGTTCCACCCAGCACGTGTCTGGATTGGGCCGACCGCGCGCGGGTCTTTTGGAACTGGGTCAAAAACGACTGGCTAAACGCATACAATGCCGCGTTTCCCAATCTGAAAAACGTGGCGGTCTTTGATTATTTCGACTTCCTCGCCTATCCGCAGAGCTACACCGGCACCGAGATCTATGATCCGCTGGACGACAATACAACCGGCACATATCCCGTTCGCAATATGACGCGAAAGCCCTACCGGAATACGGATGATCTCACCGACTCGCACCCGAACAGTTTCGCCGATCAGGAGGCGACAAAGGTTTTTGCCACCAACGCGTCGAATTTTCTGGACACGGCATACAACCGCTGGCGGGGTACGGCTGCACGACGGCACTGGAGTCTGTATGAGTAAAGGCGCCGGGTGTCGGTCAATCAAAACCGGAGTCAGCGGGAATGAGTCGAGTTCAGGCATTCGGGAGGAAACATCCGCTGCGACTTGTAACACTGGCAGCAGCGTGGGTCGCAGCAGCGGCGCTGCATGGCGCGGCGCCTCCATCACCCGCCGTCAAGCTGCGCGGCGTGGACGTGCGGGACGTCAAGTGGACAGAGGGCTTTTGGGCGGAGAAACACGACCTGTGCCGACGCGCAACTTTGCCGAGCGTCGAGGCCGCCCTGCTCGACTCGCGAAACTCCGAGCAGCTGATTAATTTCAAAATTGCCGCCGGTCTCGAATCGGGCAACTATCGCGGCACCAATTGGAGCGACGGCGACTGCTACAAGTGGATCGAAGCGATGGCGCTAATGTATGCCTGCACGGGCGATCCCGCGCTCGATCGAAAAATGGACGAGTGGATTGCCGTCATCGCCAAAGCGCAGAGGCCCGACGGCTATCTCTCGACCAACATGCAGTTGAAAAAACTCACCCCTTTCACTCCGCCGCCGAAAGGCTATGGCGGCACTCTCCACGAGTTGTATAACTTCGGCCACCTGCTCACCGCCGCCTGCGTTCATCATCGCTGCACGGGCAAAGACAACTTCCTGCGCGTTGCGCGCAAGGCCGCCGACCTTCTTCACACCACGCTCCAACCCGGCGCGCCCGCTCTTGCCGTCACCAGCGGCAACATGCCCGTCATCATGGGACTGATTGACCTCTATCGCGTGACGGGCGACCGCCGCTATCTTGACACCGCAAAAGTCGTTGTGGACGCCCGAGGCACACTGCCCAACGGCACCGACCTGACGCAGGACCACGTGCCGTTTCGCGAAGAAACCGAGGCCGTTGGCCATGCGGTCTTTGCGACCTATCTGTATTGCGGCGCCGCCGACCTCTATGCCGAAACCGGCGAGAAGGCCCTCTGGGACGCCCTCGAACGCATTTGGCAGAGCGCCGCGTTGCGGCGCACCTACATCACCGGCGGCGCGTGTGCCATTCCGCAGGGCAAGTCGGCCCGCGGCGATAGTGTCCATGAGGCCTTCGGCGCCGACTATCAGTTGCCCAACCGTACGGCCTACAATGAGACCTGCGCCAACATCGGCAACGCCATGTGGAACTGGCGCATGCTGCAAATCACGGGCGACGCCAAATACGCCGACATGATGGAGCGGGTGCTATACAACAGTGCATTGTCAGGAGAAAGTGTGGACGGCCGGAATTTTTTCTACGCCAATCCGCTGGCATGGAACGGCGAAAGCGGCTGGCCCACCAAACACTTCACCGAGCAGCGATGGTTTGTGCACACCTGCTACTGTTGCCCGCCGCAAGTAGCCCGCACCCTTGCCGGACTGGGCCGATGGGCTTACAGTGTGTCGGACGACGGCGTGTGGGTTCATCTCTACAGCGGCAATACGCTGCAAACGCGCCTGCCCGACGGCGCGTCCGTCGCGCTGGCGCAGGAAACACAATACCCGTGGGAAGGCCGCGTGAAAATCACGGTGACACAAACACCCGACCGACCTTGGACATTAAACCTGCGCATCCCCGGCTGGATCCGCAGCGCCGCGGTAAAAGTGAACGGTCAACACGTCGCCGATGCCGCGAAACCCGGAACGTATGCGCCGGTGCAGCGCACGTGGGCCGCTGGCGACGTGGTGGAACTGGACTTGCCGATGGAAGTCCGCTGCATGGAAGCAAATCCCGCCGTTGAGGATTGCCGCAACCGTGCGGCTGTCGTGCGCGGGCCGATTGTCTACTGCTTTGAGGTGCCAAAAGACAAGGGGGCTGAGAACCTCTGGAAAGCGGGCGTATTTCTGCCGGAGAACGCCCGTTTCACGCCGCGGCATGACAAGGACTTTCTCGGCGGCATTACCGTGCTCGAAGGCGCGCTGCTGACGCGCGCCGGCCGCGACCGCTTCGTCGAGCAAAACGCCGATGCCCTTCGCGCAAAACCAACCGGCGATTGGGCCAATGTTCTCTACCGCGCGTTGGTGCCGCGCCGGTTGAAGCCGCCTGCCGAAGGCACTTTCGCTGCAACCCTGATCCCCTATTTCGCATGGGCCAACCGCGGCCCGTCGCTCATGGAGGTCTGGCTTCCGCTGGCCGTAGGCCCATAAGGCTCATGGGCCCACCGCAAGCGCGTCGGAATGCCTGCCGGAGCGCCGCCATGAGATTTGGGTGCTTCTCCCGAAATCGGGCGACGCTTGCCGCGAGCGCAAGCAAGCCCGCCACCTAATGCCGGAAAGATCCCCCAAGACCTTTGGAGTGCGGCAGCCATGCTGCCGCTTTGCTGTAATTGTCCCTCTTCAGACAAAGCGTCGGCGCTGGGGGAAGAACTCTCGCTTGGCGGGGTTTAACTTGGCGCAAAAGAAAGCGGCAGCATGGCTGCCGCAGTCCAAAGCGTACGCCCAAGGCGTATGCCGATTTGTTCATAAGAATAAGGGCGCTGCCTCAGGTCTTTTCCTTTTCGCCCTTCCGGCCAAAATAAAACCACAGCAACGATCGAATAACCTTCTCCCGCGCTCGGGAAAAGCCCCGTGGAGATTTTCCTCTGGAATTCCGGCAAGTCCATTGTATAGGCTCTGTGCAATACCGGCGGCCGGATACTGGCGGGTTTGGCGTGCCGTTCCAAGCCGCGGGGAAAGTTGGGCGAATTCAGAAGGCAGGAGGAACTCCCCATGCATAGGGTGATACTTTTCTGGGCCGCCGCGCTGGGCGCGGTCATGAGCCTCAGCCCCGCGTGCGGCGACGTTTATGACGACACGGTGGCGCGCGCCGAGGCGCTCTGGAACATCGGCCAGAAAGCCGAGGCCGTCCGGCTGTACGGCAGTGTCTGGGATCTTCGCCGAAGCGACGTCGAGCGCCAGCTGATTTACGCCGAGCGCTCGGCCGATGTCGGAAACTATCGCTGGTCGCTGAACTTCTACAAGGTGGTCGAGCAGCAGGCGGCCGGCAATCCGGCGCTGCTCCATCGCGTCTATATGGGCTACGCGCGCACCTACCGCAAGGCCGGGCAGCCCGAACGCGCGCAGCCCTACGAGGACAAAGCCGCCGAGTTGCGCCGGTCGGGCAAGGTTCCCGATTCGCCGCCGCGGCCCGCGACGCCCTCGGGCGCTTATACAGAACCGGCGAAGGTCGCTGGATCAGCAAAGGTCGCTGAATCCAAAACAACACCCAAGCCGGTGCCGGCCAGTTCGATCGTGGCGGAACCGACCACTCCCCCGTCGGCCGAAACGCCGCCGGGCGTCGCGCCCGTCAAGCCCATGCGCTTTCTCAAGAAACGAATCGCAGTCGCCGAAATCGAGGACACCGTGCGGCGGCCCGGCATGGCCAACTACGGCCGGCAGATTCACGACATGCTGGTCACCGAGTTGCAGGCCACGCAGCGGTTCATCGTGGTCGAGCGGCAGAATCTCAAAGGCATCCTCGACGAGCAGGACCTCGCAGCGTCGGGGCGTGTCGCCGAAGGCGCAGGACCGAAGACCGGCCAGATGCTGGGGGCGCAACTGATGGTCAAGGCGTCCATCACCGACTTCGAGGAGCAGTCGGCCAGCGGCTACGGCGTCGGCATCGGTCCGGTGGATTGGGACCGCTCGCAGCGCACCATCCGTGTGGGGATGGACCTGCGCATCTACAATGCCGAGACGGGGGTGGTGCTGGCGAGCGAAGCGGTGTCGGCGTCAAAGGTGCAGTCGGGCGGCGGGATCGGTGTAACGGTGGACATTTTTGATTTTCGGCGGCGCGAGTCGCAGAACAGCACGCTGGGATTCGTGACGCGCGAGTTGATTCAGAAGGCGCTGGAACGCATTCTGGCCGCCTCGGAAAAAGTGCCGTGGACGGCCCGCGTGATGAAGGCAAGCGAGAGCGAGGTCTATTTTAACGCTGGCGCCGAGGCCGGTGTGGCCATTGGCCAGCGCTACCGCGTCGTCTCGGTCGGCGAAGAGTTGCGCGACCCGGATACGGGCGAGGTGCTGGCCGCCGAAGAAAAACCCATCGGCGAGATCGAGGTCACGCGCGTCGAGCCGAAATACGCCATCGGCCGGATTATCAGCAAGAAGGGTGAGATCAAGCGACTCGACCGGGTTGTGGCGCGTGAATAGCCTTTACGATCGAAAACACGCGGAACCCAAATCTCGGTTTGCCGCGCGTAGTCCACACATGAGCGCGGACTACACACGAAAGATTAATGAAGTTGCCGAAAATTACCCTCGCCACCAAAATTACGCTTCTCCGGATGCTCTCGGTGCCTTTTGTGCTTTGGGCGCTGTATGAGGCGCGCTATGCGCTGGCGCTGGGGATTTTCGCGGTTGCCGCGGTCAGCGATGGCGTGGACGGGTACATTGCGCGCAAATTCGGCCAGCAGTCGGTGCTCGGCGCGATCCTCGATCCGTTGGCCGACAAGTTTCTCCTGACCCTGACATTTATCACCCTCACGGCGAGTCCCAACACTCTGGTGGCGTTCCCTGCCTGGCTGACCGTCGCAGTGACCTATCGCGACCTGCTGATTATGACCGGCTCGGGCATTGTGAAATGGTTTTGTCCCGCGATGCAGTTCCGGCCGATCGTTTCCAGCAAGCTCACCACGTTTTTTCAAATTACCACCGCACTGGTGGTCGTGCTGGCAAACCTCCTCAAATCGTTCCATCACAATCCCGACTGGCTCACGGCTCCCATTCATGTGCTGGCCATTATCACAGGAGTGTTCTGCGCGGTGTCCGTCCTCGGCTACTACCATTCGGGCGTATGGATGCTGGCCACCGAAGGCGAGGACGGCGCGGCGGCCGGCGGGGCGGCGGCATGAGCCCGGGGGTTCTCATTACGAAAGTGGAGCCGGCGGGCGCTGCAGCGCGGATTGGACTGCGCGCGGGCGACCGCCTGCTTTCGCTCAACGGCCATCCGTTGGGCGATCAGATAGACGTGCAGTTCTATTCCGCGGCGCGGCGGCTTCGCGTGAAGTGGCTCCGCAACGGTGTCGAAAGCGAACGTGGGGTCTGTCTGCGGCCGGGCGAGGGGTGGGGCTGGGAACTCGAGCCGTTTGCCCCGCGGCGGTGCAACAACCGCTGCCCGTTCTGCTTTGTGCTGCAGTTGCCGCGCGGACTGCGCCGCGCCCTTTATTTCCGCGACGAGGATTACCGCCTTTCCTTTCTCTACGGGCATTACATTACCGGCACCAACCTGATGGCGGGCGACTTGGAACGCATCGTTCGCCAGCGGCTCAGTCCGCTGTATATTTCCGTTCACGCAACCGATCCGCAGTTGCGGGCGCGCTTGCTGGGCCGAACTTTCGGCGTCCCGCCGATTACCGAACTGCTCGACTTTCTCGCCGCGCATGACATTCAGTTTCATGCGCAGATTGTGGTCTGCCCCGATTGGAACGACGGCGCGGCGTTGCTGCAAACGCTTGCCGACTTGCGCCGCTACCATCCCGCGCTGCGGTCGGTGGCCGTTGTGCCCGTGGGGCTGACCGCCCATCGCGCTCATCTGCCACGCATCCGTCCGGTCACCCCGCGCTACGCCGCGGCGACGCTCGAATTGCTCGCGCCGATCATGCGCCAGTGGCAACGGGCGCTGGGCGAGCGCGTCTTGTTTGCAGCGGACGAATGGTATCTGCGGGCGGGATTGCCCGCGCCCGATTATCGGGGGGTGGACATTGCGCCGCAGTTTGAAAACGGCGTCGGCATGGTGGGGCAGTTTTTGCGCCCGTGGCGGCAGATCGAGCGGCGCCTGCCCCGCCGCCTTCCTTCCGGCTCCGTCGCCGTTGTTACCGGTGTATCGGCGTCGGTGTTTCTCAAGCCGATTGTCAGGCGCTTGAACAAGATTGCGGGGTTGCGCGTCCGCCTAATCGTCGTGTGCAACCGCCTGTTCGGGCCGACCGTCACGGTGAGCGGCCTGCTTGCCGGGCGCGACATTCTCGACGCGCTTCTCTCATGCCCGCGGGCCGACCGCTATCTTCTGCCTGCCAATTGCCTGCGGCCGTGGGACCATTTGTTTCTGGATGACCTGTCGCTCGAGCAGATGGCCGACCGGCTGGGCAAGCCGGTTGTGCCGGTTGAGGGGACATGCAGGGAATTGGTAAGCACCGTATTTTGCAGTGCGGACTTCGGTAGGTCATGTCTAGCGAACGAAAGCATCTCAATGATTGTACGTCCCTTGCCGGCTCAATCCAAGGAGCCACATCCATAAAATATGCCCTAAGGATAGCCGGAGCAGGCGATGCGGGTCCCCAGCTACATCTGTGATTCCCGCAACGCAGCGGCCACTTTCTCCCGTTGGGCGGCAGTCAGCGACGGATACAGCGGCAGGGTGAGCAGGCGCGGGGCGATACGACAGGTGGTCGAGAGCGCGGCGTCGGGCGTCGGGAAGCGCTGCCGGTAGAAGGCAAAAGTGTGCACAGGGCGATAATGAATGCTGGTTTGGATGCTCCGCTCGCGCAGGGTCCTCATCACTTCCGCGCGAGAGACACACGCCCGCTCCTCTTTCCCGTCTGTCGGACCTGTCGAACATGTCGGACGGGTGCGACTTGTCCTCTTCGCATCCTCTTCCAGATGTCCGCCAAGGATTACGGGAAAAATGTGATGCACACCGGTGGACGTCGCGAGTGTTTTCTCATCGCCGAATGGAATCCGAATCCATTCGATCCCGCGCAACAGTTCGCGATAGTGCGCGGCGCATTCGGCTCGGCGCGCATTGTTGGCTGCGAGTTTCTGCAACTGTACCAGTCCAATCGCCGCGCGTATCTCGTCCATCCGATAGTTGAAACCCAATTCCACCACGTCGTAGTCGGCCGCGTGGCCCTTGTGCCGCTCGAGCGTCGGGTGCGTCATGCCGTGCGAGCGGAGCAGTGCAAACCGCCGCGCCAGTTCTTCGTCGTCCGTCACGATCATTCCGCCCTCGCCCGTGCTGAGGTTCTTGTTCGAGAAGAAACTGAACACTCCCGCCGCGCCAAACGTCCCGACCTTGCGGCCCTGCCATGCGGCCAGCGGTGCATGGGCGCAGTCCTCGATGAGATGGAGACCGCGGCTTTGCGCGAGCGCCGTCAGCGCCGTCATGTCGCACGGCCAGCCGGCGTAATGAACGGCCACGATGGCGCGCGTGTGCGGCGTGATCTTTCGCGCGACATCGGCGGCATCGAGCAGCGGGCGGTCGTACGATTCGATGTCGGCAAAAACGGGTGTTGCACCGGTCTGCACAATGGTGTTGGCTGTCGCGACAAATGTCAGCGAGGGGAGAATAACTTCATCGCCCGGGCCGATCCCCAACGCATGCGCCGCCAGATGCAATCCCGCCGTGCAGCTGGAAACGGCAACAGCAAATCGCGCACCGACCGCCGACGCAAACGCCCGCTCGAACCCGGCCACCTTCTCCCCCTGCGTCAGCCATCGCGAACGCAACACATCCAACGCCGCCTGCTCCTCGGCCTCGCCGTAATCCAGATCGAACAGCGGCACATCCCAGATCACGGCGCGACCTCATTTGCAGGCAACAATTTCGTGCGGAGCAATTCAAAGTCCGCAACCGCGCGCTCGTAGTCATCGGGGCGACCGATGTCGAGCCAGTAGCCGGCGTGGGGAAAGGCCACAACCCGCTCGCGCGCGCGCAGCAACGCCAACACCAGCTGATCAAAGCCGAACGGCCGCCCTGCCGGAATTCGCGGCAGCACGCGCTCGTTGAGCACATAAACGCCCATGCTGACCAGATGGCCGACGCGCGGCTTTTCCCGAAACCCGACGATGCGGTGCGCGCGCCCGGTTTCCAAAACCCCGAAATCTATGGTCACCTCGCGTTTGCAGGCCGCGACGGTGAGAGCAGCCTTGTGCTTGCGGTGAAAAGCAAGCAACCGTCGGAAATCGAGATCGGTCAGCAGGTCGCCGTTCATCACCAGAAAGTCGCCCTCAAGGCCGCCGATCAGCTTCAGCGGCGCAATAGTGCTCAGCGGCTTGTCCTCGATCGAGTATTCGATCGAGACGCCCCACTTCGAGCCGTCGCCGAAGAAGCTCTGGATCAGTTCGGCGAGGTGGCCGACGGCAATGGTCAGGCGGCGAAATCCCTGCGCCGCCAATTGCCGGATGACAATTTCCAGAATCGGCATGTCGCCCACGGGCACCAGCGGCTTGGGCAGGACCATCGTGTAGGGCCGCAGCCGCGTGCCCTTGCCGCCCGCGAGAATGACGGTGCGAACGCCGTTAGACAACATACATGTCCGCCTTATATTCGCTGAGGTGCCGGCGAATCCACGCAATCGTCCGCCGCAATCCCCGCTCCAGCGAAGTGGCCGGTTTCCAACCCGCCAGCTCGCGCGCCAGCGAGGCATCGCAGATCAGGCGCATCACTTCGCTCTGCGCCGGACGCACGCGGCGGGCCTCATGCTTGATCGCCCCGCCCTTGCCCACCAGGGCGATAATCCGGCGCGCCAGATCGCCGATGCTCACACCCGTGCCCGTGCCCAGATTGACAATTCGGCCAATGGTATCGTTGCATCGGGCCAAAGCCAGCAGCCCGCGCGCCGTGTCGCCGACGTACATAAAGTCGCGCACCGGCTCGCGTGCTCCAAGACCAATCGGTCCGCCCGTCAAAGCCTGAACAATGATCGTCGGGATGATTGCACGCGCCGACTGCCGCGGGCCGAACGTGTTGAAGGGCCGCGCAATCGTGACCGGCAGATCAAACGACCGATAGTAGCTTTCGACAAATTGGTCGGCGGCAATTTTGCTCGCCGCATACGGCGACTGGCCCTGCAGCGGATGGCTTTCGCGGATCGGCACCTCGACCGCCGTGCCGTACACCTCGCTGCTGGACGTGTGGATGAAACGGCGGACCTTTTCCGCACGGCACGCTTCGAGCAGATTCAGTGTCCCGCGCACGTTCGTCTCCTCGTAACTCAGCGGCGAGCGATAGGAATAGGGCACCGCGATCAGCGCGGCCAGATGGAAGACATACTCGCAGCCCTTGACATACTCGCGGCAGGCCGAGCCGTCGCGCACATCGCCCAGCACCACTTCGCAGCGGCGCAGCAACGCAGACGGCAGGTCTTCGAGCTGGCCCCACGAGTTGCGGCTGTTGTAGCGCACAAGCGCGCGGACACGGGCGCCGCGTTCGAGCAGCGCCTCGGCCACATGGCTGCCGATGAACCCCCCCGCACCGGTCACCAGAACCCGTTTGTGTTTCCAGAAGGAGTCGTTCATTGCGCCCCGCTTTCTTGTCCGGCCTCATACGAGGGGACCGGTTCAAGCAAGTCCATTTCGCCCTCACGGGGATTGGTATCCCGATATTCCGGCGGTCTTTGAAACGTAAGATCTTCTCCAGCCGGAATTTTCAGACAGCGCGGACACCACGGCTGGGGATCGGCCAGCAGGTCGGCAATGGAGAGGATTTGTAGGCGCGGATAGTCGCGGTGGAAACCGGGACTGTGAT
>JAOAGV010000111.1 GCA_026415575.1 Candidatus Sumerlaeia bacterium | reverse complement strand
CATCGGACTCGATGCTGTTGGCGATGCGTCGGGCGGTTTGCGGGGCGAGCGCAAGCAACGCGCGGATGGCACTACCGGCGCGGTGACGGGCGCGGAGTTCGAGCAGTTGGGCTTCGATGGCGGCGAGGCGCTCGTGGAGATGGTGGATTTCGGCGCGCATGCGGACGCGCAAGGTTTTTTGGGGATTGGACATGGTGAAGACTCCGGATGATGGGATGGACCGCGTAGAGTTGGGGTATTTCTATTCCAGATGATACTCAACCTTGAAGCGATAGAGGTTCATGGCACCGGCGCCGGAGTTGCTGAAAACCAGTTTCAGCAGATAGCTCTTGTTGTCGTCCATCGTATAGTCGGCGTCCACGATCTGGTGCGTGGCGGTGAGATCGTCGGTGTGCTGGATAACCGCCGCGCCGGCGTCGTCCACAAGGCTGACTTCGTCAATCACGGTGCCCGAGCCGCCGGACTGGGCACAGACAATAGTGATGCGGTCAATGACGACGTGGGCGCCGAGGCTGTCGGCCGGGACGGCGAAAGCGAAGCAGACATTGCCGCTTGCGGCGAAGGTCAGACAGGGCAGGTGCTGGGTGGGCGAGAGGTTTGATGCGCCCGCAACATAGGCGGCTGCGGGGTGGATGTTCAGGATGAAGGGGGCGTCCGAGCCGTCGGGAAGCGTCAGGCGCGCATCGGCAGCCATGGCGACATTGCCGTCGGAGTCGCACTGCCAGACGGTGGCGTCGGCAAGGTCGCGGATTTTGACTTTCTTGGCCCCGGCCGAGTCATTGAGATCGAGCCAGATGTCTTCGTGGGACTGAATATGGACATAGCGGCTGTTGGCGCTGGTTTTCAGCGAGAGGTTGGTGTGGCCGAAGCCGCTAACCTCGGCCGTGAACATATTGGCGCAATCAATCTGCGAGCTGGTCTTGAAAACGCCGTCGGCGCGCCAGTGGCGGGTGGGGGATTCGTAGAGCAGATAATCGCCGCTGCCGCTGAGGCCGGAGTTGGACAGATCAATGCCGCGTGTGGGGGCGCTGCCGAGGCTCCTGATGGTCAGCGCGGCGGTGGTGGCCAGCGCATTGCCGCCGTCGAGAATGAGGCGCGGCGCGGTGATCGGGCCGGTGGCCAGCGCGTCGGCGCACGAGAGAGAGCCGAAGACGCGAACGGGCGACAGGAAGTCCCACTGGCCGGCAATGTCTTCGTTGGCTGCACGGCTGAGAAGATTGCCCGCGGCGATGCCGTTGAGGCTGGCAAAGTGGACGAGCGCCGCTTCGGGCAGGCCCGATAGGCCGCGGCCGTCGAGCGTGGCGTGAATGCGGGCGGTGCCGGCGGCGAGATGAGCGAGCGAGGCGCTGGTAGCACGGACGGGCCGCGAAAACTCGAACTCGCCCGGACTGCCGAAATAGGACAGGCGCGGGGAGTTGTAGCCGGCGCCGAATTCAAGAACAGCATTGGGGCCGGGGGCTTGCGGCTCGATGCGGAGCGTTCCGACGAAGAGGGGCGTTCCGGTGAAGCGCCATGCGCCCGCGATGATTTCGGCGGCGTTTTTGAGAACATGGATTTGGCCGTCTTCGATGTGGCCGCCCAAAGTGGTGTTGTTACCGACGTCGGGCGGGGTGGGCAGTTCGGCGTTGTAGTCGGCGGTGTGGCGCTGCCAGTGGCGCGCATCGTTGAGATAGTGGGCATGGTCATCGTCGCCGAGGCCGGTCAGATGCCCGTGGTCGTTGCGGCCGGCGAGCAATTGGGAGAGTGTGACGGTGGCGGCGACGTCCTGGTCGCGGAAGGTGAGCGAGCCGGTGGTGCTGCGCGAGACGCAGACGGTGCCGTCATAGACGCCGTTTTGGCCGAGTTCAACGCGGCCGGTCTGGATGCCGGCAGCCGTGGCCGAGAGAAGCGAAAGGACGGTTAGAATGAGGGTGGTCCGCGTTTGGAACGCGCTCGAAGCAACGGCAAGCGGAATGATAGCTTGATGGGTCATGGTTTTTTCACAAAAAAAGAATAGAGGCGGGCGCATGCCCGCCAAAACCTGCGACAAAGACGCATGGGATGTACTGGCCGGAATGTCTGGTGTGCCGGTTATAACGGCGCGTGCTCGACGAGGCTTCCGGCCAGGTCAAGCCGGCCGTCCGCAGCATTGTAGGCTGCCACGACTGTGGTCAGATTGCAGGAGAACAGGAAGAACGCCTCGTCGGCCGTGTGGCAGGCGCCCGTGGCGAGGCCCGATAGGTCGGCGAGTTCGCGAACGCTGCCGCGAAGAATAAGGCGCCCATCACAGTCGAGCGCCATGACGCTTCGATAGCCGGCTTGCGGCGCGCCGACGCCAAAGCAGATGCGCTGCTCGACCGGGTCGTATTCGATGGCTGCCAGCATTTCGCTTTCAGAAAGGCCGTGCTCAATAACCTCGCCGGCGAGGCGAAGGCAGCCTGTGCGATCGAGGGAGGCGACGCGCCGGCCCGCGATGACGAACACTTTTTCGCCGGCGCCGGCCGAATGCACAATGTACGTGGCTGCGTCGGCATACCAGCAATACATGGCAAGGGTTTGCAAAGCGAGAGTCAGCCGAACGCGCTGCAGGTCGGCAAATTCGATGGCGACAACTTCGCCAAGGGCACCGTTGAGACGCGACGGGGCGTAGGTCAGCACGACGGTGTCGCCGCATTCGAGGTGCGCGTGCGAAATCGGCAGCACGACTTCGACCGTTTGGCGCGGACGCGCAACGTGGTCCAGCCATGCAGCGGCAAGGCGCAGCGCTTGAGCCGGCGGCGCGGATGCCAGCCAGTGGGCGTGCAGGTCGCGGACGCGGGCGCTCTCATGCGCAGCGCTGGAGTCGGGCGCTTCGAGTTCAATCCATACGGCGCCCTTGCGCAGTTCTGCGCCGGTGAGCGAGTAGGGCGAGCCATAGCGAAGGCGGATGGCGTTGGCGATGTTGCGCAGCGGCTGGCGGCGTTTGACCAAGGGTGCGGAAAAAAGTGTTGTGGAATCTATCGAGGCCGCGGCGTCGGACGCCAGAACAAGCGGGCGTGAAGGGAGTAGCCGCAGCTTTCCGGCTTCGCAAACGAGACGGCAGGCGCTTTCGGCGGCAATCTCGCCAAGGAGTTGGCCGACGGGAATTTGGACGGCAAGACGGCGGGAAAGGCGCCAGTCGCGGGCATCGAGCCACTGGCGGGCCTGCGCAAAGGATTCGGCGTCAATGGCGTCGGCGGGCCATCCGAGTCCGTCGGGGCTGGTGGCGAGCCACTCAATGAGGTCGGCCGGGTTTTCGAGAAGCGTTCCTGCGGGAGCGATTCCCTCGACACGGGCATCGAAGCGATCGGCGACCTCAGCGCCTTCACGCGGCGAATACTCAATCTCGAACGCAAGGCCGGAGATGCGAATGTGCGTAGGGTCGCCAATGCCGGAAAATTCCACGCGCACGAACGGACGGGAAGTCTCCTTCGTAGCGAAAAATGCCCAGCCGCCGTTGGCCTCGGCCAGTGCCGTCAGGTCGAAGGTCTGCCGATAGGTTTTGGTCGGCAGCGCGAGCGGCGCGGGTGTTGAGGCCTCGATCGTGCCCGACCGCCACTGCGATATCGAGCGGTCGCGGCCGGCGATTCGGGGGCGGTAATGCAGAGTCAGCCATGCGCCGTAGAGTTTGATCTGGCGGCCGTCGAGCGAACGCACTGCAAACTGCGTGGCCGGGTGGACGAGATCATCGGTTGTAAGACTGTTGGCCGAAACGGCGGCAGAAAAGTGCGCGGGAGTCGCAGCGGCTTGCACGGCCCGGCTGTTTGCATATTTTCCGGCAAGAGCGACATCGAGCGAAGCGGACACAGGCGTACTCTCATCGCTTGAGAGGCGGACACAGAACTCGACGGATTCGAGAACGATGTCCGACGAAGAGCCAAGCGGCCGGCGCAGGAGGCGAAAGGCCAGAGGCGATGTGATGGGTGGATCGCCGACGGCCTTGTTCTGTGTCCACGTGCCAAGGTTGCCGTCAATAGCACGGTCGCGGTCGTTCCAGCCGGCAGCAGGCGGCAAGGCTTCGTCAAAATCCACGACGGCGGTCTGAAGGCCGATTTCAAACAGCGGGCGCGTGTCGGCGATTTGGTCGCGGATGGAGTCCACGTGTGTATGGGCCGGCAGGGCGGCGATGTTTTCGCTCGCGGGAGGGCGGGGAAGAGCAAAAGCGGCGGTTGCGTTGCCGCGGCCGGCAATGACCGCAACGGCGCTCGAAGCCAGCAAGGGCACCGAGGCCGAGTATTCAATGACCAGCCGGCAGCGCTCGAACCGGCCATGGCGCAGGGTGCCGCCGCTCAGGTCGCCGAGGTATTCGACTTCCAAGCGCGGGGCGGAAGCGGTCAGAACGGCGGCGATGGGCGAGCCGGAGCCGTCGAGCGCGGCCAGCGGGCTTGCGGCGGTGTTGCCCGCGCCGGCGGACCACAGGTTTGGGTCGTGACGGCCGTCAATACGGCGGACGGCGCGCGCGGGCGAATAGCGGGCTTCGGCGGGCAGAATGGGGAAAACTACTTTCTGCACGTCGCGGCCGGCGATACGATCGGCGGCAACGGTGTATTCAGCCGGATCGAGTGCGCGGTTGCCGGAATATACCGGACCGACGGAAAGGCAGAGATGGTCGGCGACAAAATATTGAAAGCCGCCTTCGGGGATTGAGTCCACGGCTGCGCCGTCGCGATGGAAGGCTGGCGTGGGGCGGAGGACGGGCGAGTCGTCGCGCCCGAGCGTGTGGCGGGTGCGGTCGAGCGCGGAATAGAAAATGACCTCGTCACCGATTTGCACCGCACCTTCGGCGGGAAAGATTGTGGCGTCCTCAACGGCGATGATGCGGGCATCGGGCGCAAGCGCGCCGCGCAGATGGCCGCGACGGCCCACGCGCCATGGCACAAGCGGCGAGCGGGCGATACGGCCGAACAGCAGCGGGATCACGCGGCCGATTGCGGCGGGCGACAGGGCCGGGTCCATCGAGCGGAAGAGACGGCGGCCGATCATACGCCGGCCGTCGGCTTCGAGCGCTTCGAGCAGATGCAGAACGGCCTTGCCGCTTTCGAGCACGCAGGACTCGACGCGGTAGGTTTGAATCCAGACGATGTCGGTTGGTTGAAGAACAAGATTGGGGTTGGGAAAAAGGAAACCGATGCGGACGGTGCGGCCCTCGATGCCATCGGATTCGACGCGCAGATCGAAGCGGCCGGCCCCCTGCTCGGCGGTGCTGGCCAGTTCGACGCGGACGGCAGGGCGTACGGGCGGCGAGTCGGGCAAGATCGAAGGCAGCACCATGGCGGGGCCCTCAATGCCAATCACAATGGGACGATAAGCATGGCTGCCGACGGTGACCGGGCGGGTGCTATAGCGTCCCGTTTCCGCAGACCAGTCGAGTTCGACCAGCCAGGCGAGATCGTGGCTGCGGCCCTTGCGCAGCAGGTTCATTTCGGGGGAGAAGGTTTTCACTGGGAGATTCTCCTGAGGGAGGACATGGACGGAATGGACCGCATGGGTAACGTGGACACAATGGACGCAAGCACCGGCTCTGAAAAATTCATTCTGGCTCAGGTTGGTTTGCTTTGTCCATGCTGTCCATGTCGTGCATGCTGTCCATGTTGTCCATTCCGTCCATCTGGCTCCGCTCACACATATTCGCCTTGGGCAATCAGCTGGAGCCGAAAGCCCACGGAAAGCAGGTGGCGGGCGTTGCGCGACCATTCGAGCACGGGGGTATCGAGCGCCACACGCCAGAGGACCCGCGCGGCATCCACATAGGAGAACTGTTCGAGTCCGCCGGCGGCTTGTTGGTCGAACCATTCCGCCAGCTGCGCCGCACGCTCGTCGGTCAGGTCATCAAAGCGAACCGTTTCGACCCATTGTGGCTGACGCAACCGTGTGGCGTAGGCCGGACCGCCGATGGCGCGAACAACCTCGACGCCGGTCTGTTGCGTTCGTTGCACAGCCGGTTCGAGACTGACCGGCCACTCGAACAGCGACTGCGGCGTCCACAGCTTGGCACCCGGCCCCTTGCTCTCTCGTGTGGCAAAGGCGACCGTGACCGCGTCGGCGGCAACGGACTGAATGGAGCCGAGAAACTCGATGTCGGTCAGATCGAATTTGCTGAGGAAAACGCGCCGGCCGGCGCGGAAGGACTCCGCCGCGCCAAGCGTCGGAATGATTCGTACACCGGCGCCTACCGCCGCGCTGGTTTCGCGCTGCACGTCTTTGCTTTGGCAGAACAAGGGAATCATGGCCGGGACCTCCGGGGAGCAGAAGATGAAATAGAATGTGAAGCGGCCGGTGACAACGGCGGCAAGGGCATGGGCCGGATTGCCCGCGCGGCTTCGATGGCCTCGCCGACCAGAAGCAGCGCAACGGAGTAGATCAGCGGCTCGCGGGTTTCGGCCGAAGCCGACGGCAACAGGGCGCGGAAGAAGGCGTCGAGAGCGAGATAGACGGTGCGGACAGCGGCGCCCTCCTTGTCGGGCGATTCGGCGGGGTCGGCGGCGCCGCCGGCGTCAGCAAGTTGTTCGATTGCGCGCAGAAGGGCGGCGAAGGGTTCAAGCAGATGACTCTGGCTGACTTCGACGACGAGGCCGCCGAGCAGGAGGGCGTCGGCGGGCGGCGCGGCGGAGGGCGCCACAGTGAGCACGCTGGCGGGATCGGGTTTTTTGGGGCGGGGAGATTTCCAAGCGGCGAGTTGGGGGTGGTAGCACATTTGTTCTACTCCGAGGGCAAAAAAATTGGGGCGCGTTTGCCGCCGCGCCGCGCGCAACGTGCCGCTGATTGAAATCCGAAGACATGCCAACCGTCAATTCGCGCAGGCGCCTTTGCAGGCGCTTGCGGGAACCAAATCGTTTTACTGGGTAGAAAGCAGAAGCGGATCAGGACAAAAAATCGCGGCCGTTGAACTCGCTCAGCAACTTGGCAGTCAGGCCTTCGGCCACTGCGCGCTCGACGGCGTCGGCTGCGCCCTCGCAAACCCGCTCGACCGCCTCGCGCGTTTCGCCCCAGAAGGGACGCAGGACATACTCGGTCAGGTCGTCTATCGGTTGGCCCGCATCTATGCCGATTCGAAGGCGCGGAAACTCGTTGGTGCCGAGATGGTGAATGATCGAAAGCAACCCCTTGTGGCCGCCGGCACTGCCGCGGGCGCGAATGCGTAGACGGCCCACCTTCAGTGCGATGTCGTCGCACACCACCAGCAGTTGCGCAGGCTCGATGCCGTGATAGCGGGCAAACGGCGCGACGGCTTCGCCGCTGAGATTCATGTAGGTGGTCGGCTGCATGAGGATAACGTCGCGGCCCGCGATTTGTGCAGCGGCCAGAAGGGCGCGGTCCTTGCGCGAGGCGCGAAAGTCGGCACCGTGGCGGTCGGCCAGAAGATCGGTCACGGCAAAGCCGACATTGTGCGGCGTGTGGCGGTATTTCAGTCCGGGATTTCCGAGGCCAATAATCAGCCGAATCATGCAAACCTCGCGCTACTTTATTTCCCTGACGTTGCGGATGAAAGCCTCGACTTTGGCCGGGTCTTTCTTTCCGGGAGACGCCTCGACGCCCGACGAGACGTCCACGGCCCACGGGCGGGCCATGGCGATGGCATCGGCGACGTTTTCAGGCGTCAGGCCGCCGGCAAGGATCAGACGATAAGTTGCGCTCAGGCCGGCAACGAGCGAATGATCGAACGCGCGGCCGGTGCCGCCGGCGCGCCGCGGATCGTAGGTGTCGCAGAGGATGTAGTCAGCACAATCGTAATGAATGACCGGTTCGAGACTGGCGCGGTCGCGGACACGAAAGGACTTGATGACGGCGATGCCGGCATGGGCGATGACGCGGCACTGGTCGGGCGTTTCGTCGCCATGCAGTTGGGCGGCGCCGAGGTCGGCGTCAAGGCAGGTGCCGATGACGTCGCCGGGCGGAGCGTTGACAAAAACGCCGACGGGGAGAATGTGGGCGAAACCGGCGTTGCGGATGGCGGCAACGATGTCGCGGGCCTGCTCGATCGAAACCCGGCGGGGGCTGTCGGCAAAGATGAAACCGAGCAGGTTGGCCCCGCAACGCGCCGCATGGAGCGCATCGTCCACATTGGTCAGGCCGCAGATTTTGATTCGAGTCATGTTCGGAATTAATCTCACGTTATACCGCAGCATAGATGCTTTCCATTCTTGCATCTTTGCGACTTCGCGTGAGACCTGCTTGTCATCCCCCGATAAGCATCGCCAAAGCCGTGCCGGGATCGGGCGCGCTCATGAAATGTTCGCCGATAAGGACGCCATGGACACCCAGACCTGCGAGGTAGCGCAAGTCGTCGGCCGAGCGGATGCCGCTTTCGCTGACCACCAGCACATTGTCGGGCAACAGCGGCAGGAGGCGCTCGGTCTGCCGCAGGTCCACTTCGAGAGTGTCGAGGTTGCGGTTGTTGATGCCGATAATGCCGGTGTTGGATTCGGCGGCGCGCTCGATTTCCGCGGCGTCGTGAACCTCGACCAGCGCGTGCATGCGCAAGGCCCAGACCACTTCGATGAGGTCGCGCATGCGGGCATCGTCAAGGACGGCGGCAATGAGCAGAACGGCGTCGGCGCCCGCGGCCCGCGCCGCGAAGATTTGATACTCGTCGAGAATGAAATCCTTGCACAAGACCGGAAGCGTAACCGCCGCGTGAACCGCCGCGAGGTGGTCGAGCGAACCGCCGAAGTATTTTGCATCGGTCAGCACCGAAATGGCCGACGCACCGTTGGCCTCGTAAGAGCGGGCAATGGCAACGGGATCGTAGGGATCGCGGATGAGGCCGCGGGATGGGGATGCGCGTTTGCATTCGGCGATGACGGCCGGGCGGGAGCGCGGAGTGCGCAGGGCATGGGCAAGGTCACGCGGGACCCCGACGGCGGCGAAGTGTAGTTCAATGTCGCGGAGGGGGACGCAATGTTTGCGCTCTGCGATTTCGCGATGCTTATTGGCAATGATTTCATCCAGAATCATGTCGAGATGCCTGTCGGAGCACGTTCAATCTTTTGTTTGCTACGGGTGATTCACTTTTTCGTGTACCCTCTGGGGTTGAAACTTCCGTTTGCCGCGGATAGTTCAAACTCATTGGGTAAGTAAAAAATTAACTTCCACATGTCCACAACATTCGGCAGCATGTTATTCCTGTGGCTTCGGGCCATGGCAGCAATTCTGTTGAGTCGTTTTGCCGCTGCGGCAAAAGGTGTTGACCCGGGCCTTTTGCTGCAGCAGAAGGGGCCGCATTCAATACGTATCTGCGCGCGGTCGGATTGGGCTCATGCGTATCGGCATCAATGCACTGTCAGCGGAGAATCGCAGCGGCACGGGCCGGTATGCGACCGAATTGGTGCGGCATCTGGCGCGGCTGGATGCGCAGAACGACTATACGATCTTCGTGCATGACGATTCGCCGCTGTGCAAGGCGCTGCGGGGCGTCGGGAACTTTCACCTCAGCCGGCAACCGCGGCGGTCGCGTCTGACGCGCATCGTGTGGGAACAGGTGCGGCTGCCCGGGCTGATTGCCCGCAGGCATCTGGATGTTTTCCACGCGCCGGCGTTTGTGTTGCCCGGACGCTGCCCGGCCCGCATGGTGACCACCATTCATGACCTTGTGTTTATGCGCTATCCGGAAACGTTCGGTTATTTCCGCCGCAATTACTTTCACTGGGCGATTCCGCGTTCGGCCTATCGCGCCGCGCGCGTCATTGCCGACAGCGAGGCAACGCGGCGCGACCTTGTTGACCTGCTCGGCGTGGCCGGCGAGCGCATTGCCGTCGTGCCGTTGGGCGTAGGGGCGGAGTTTTTCGAGCCGGCTCCTCCCGAAGCAGTCGAGCAGGCGCGGGCGATGCTCTCGCTGCCGGAGCGTTACATTCTGACGGTCGGCACAATCGAGCCGCGCAAAAACTTGGTGCGGCTTCTCGACGCCTATGCCGCGGTCAAAAAGCACCTGAAGCGCGATGCGCCGGCGCTGGTTCTCGTCGGCCGCAAAGGGTGGAAATATGGCGAGGTGTTTTCGCGGATTGCCGAATTGCAGTTGGGCGGCGACGTGATCTGGAGCGACTTTCTGCCCGATGACGTGGTGCGCGCGGTGTATCAGCACGCGACAGTATTTGTATGCCTGTCGCTCCACGAGGGGTTCGGCCTGCCGCTCCTCGAAGCGATGGCGTCGGGCGCGGCGGTCGTTGCATCCGACCGCTCCTCAATGCCGGAGGTGGTGGGCGATGCCGGTGTGCTGGTGGATCCCTTTAATGTCGGGGCGGTGGCCGAAGCGATGACGGTGTTGCTCAAGGACCCCGAGCGGCGGAAGGCTCTATCGGAGCGGGCGCGCGAGCGGGCACGGGGCTTCTCGTGGGAGTTGACGGCGAAGCGAACGCTGGCTATCTATCAGGATGTCGGGTTGCAAGACTTTACGGCAAGGAAGCAATTGTAGGACAAGATTTACACGATTGGCAGGACGCAAGGTTGCGATTGCTTATCGAACAAGATGGCTGGAATGGCACAGGAAGAAATAGCATAGTATGGCTTGTGAATCGTGCAAATCTTCGCGAATCCGGCAAAACGATCCAAGGTTTGAATTCCAAAGGCTAGATTCTAATCTGCGCTGCACGATTCTCAGAATGACAAGGTAAGGACCCATGTGTGGAATCATCGGTTGTCTCGGAACGGGCGATGTGACGCAGACGCTGATCGAGGGACTCAAGCGGCTCGAATATCGGGGCTATGACTCGGCGGGCATGGCAGTGATCGGCGAAGGGGGCCTGAAGGTCCACAAGGTCGTCGGACGCGTGGCGGAGCTGGAGCGTACGGTGCCACGCGATTGTCACGGCCCGATCGGCGTGGCCCACACGCGCTGGGCCACGCACGGCGCACCGTCGGTCGTCAACGCCCATCCGCACCTCGACTGCAAAGGCCAGCTGGCAGTGGTGCACAACGGGATCGTCGAGAATCACCGGACGTTGCGGGCTGTGCTGGAGTCGCGCGGCTGTGTGTTTCGCAGCGAAACGGATTCCGAGGTGCTGGCCCACCTGATTGCCCACTACTATCAGGGCGATCTTCTGGCGGCTGTGCGACAGGCGTTGCGCGACGTGCGCGGCACATACGGCATCGCGGTGATCAGCACGCTTGAGCCCAATGTTCTGGTGGCGGCGCGCAACGGCAGCCCGTTGATTGTCGGTGTGCGCGACGGCGGGCTTCTGGTGGCCTCCGATGCGTCGGCGCTCGTGGCCCACACGCGCGATGTGGTTTATTTCGAGGACGGCGAGATTGCGGCGCTGCGGGCCGACGGCCTGCGCACCGTCACGCTCGAAGACCTCGAAGTCAGCAAGACGGTCGAGCGGATTGACTGGGACATGGAGCGGCTGGAGCGCGGCGGTTTCGATCACTTCATGTTGAAGGAAATCCATGAGCAGCCGGAGGTGATTCGGAACGCCACGCGAGGGCGGCTGCTGGTCGAGGCGGGCGAGGTCAAACTCGGCGGCATCACGCTGTCGAACCGCGAGCTCAAGAAAATCCGGCGCATAGTAATCACGGCCTGCGGCACGTCGTGGCATGCAGCGCTGGTCGGCGAGTATATGCTCGAAAGCTACGCGCACGTGCCCGTCGAGGTCGAGTATGCCTCGGAGTTCCGCTATCGCCGGCCGCTGCTGGAACCCGACGATCTCGTCATCGTCATCAGCCAGTCGGGCGAGACGGCCGACACGTTGGCGGCATTGCGCGAGGCCAAAGAGCGGGGCGTCGTCACCGTCGGCATTTGCAACGTGGTGGGAAGCACCATCGCACGCGAGACCGACATGGGCGTCTATACGCACGCGGGACCGGAGATCGGCGTGGCCTCGACCAAGGCCTTTACGGCGCAACTGACCGTGCTGGCGCTGCTGACGCTGCGGCTGGGGCGGCTGCACTACATGACGCCGGAGACGTCGCGCGAGATCGTGCGGGCGATGGCGGAATTGCCGGCCAAGGTCGAGCGCGTGTTGGAACACGCGGACAAGGCCAAGGCGGCGGCGGAGCTGTTTGCCGCCACACAGAACTGCCTGTATTTGGGACGCGGCTTCAACTTCCCCGTTGCCCTCGAAGGCGCGCTAAAGATGAAGGAAATCTCCTACATCCACGCCGAGGGCTATCCGGCGGCCGAGATGAAACACGGCCCGATTGCGTTGGTGGACAAGAATATGCCGGTCGTGGTAATTGCCACGCGCGACCGCGTCTATGACAAGATTCTGTCGAATATCGAGGAGGTCCGAGCGCGCGGCGGGCGGATTATCGCCGTGGCAACGGAAGGCGATCTCGAAATCCGCCGCCATGCCGATTGCGTCCTCTATGTGCCCGAAACGCTCGACCTGCTGACGCCGCTCCTAACGGTTGTGCCGCTGCAATTGCTGGCCTACTATGCGGCTGTGGCGCGCGGCTGCGATGTGGACCGCCCGCGCAATCTCGCCAAAAGCGTGACCGTGGAATAAGGAGGCGCGAAGCCCGGCCGCAGGATGGAACAAACGGCGCAAAAAATCGCCTGCCCGCGCCCACCCCTTTTGTTATTCATGGTCTATTTCAGAAGAAAGGAAATACAGATGTCGGACAAACCCACTCGTGTTCTGTTTTTATGTGTCGGCAACGCCTGCCGCTCGCAAATGGCCGAAGCACTGCTGCGGCATCTGGGCGGCGCGCGATTCGAGGCCTTTAGCGCCGGATCGATGCCCAGCGGTGTTTTCGCAATGACCATCCGCGCCCTTGAGGAAGTCGGCATTGACGCCAGCCCGCAATACTCCAAGCACTGGAGCGTTTTCCTCAACGAACCGCCCTTCGACTACATCATCACGCTCTGCGAGCCCGAAGCGCAGAACTGTCCCATCGTGCCGGCGGGCAAGGGCGAGCGTCTCCACTGGCCGTTTGAGGATCCGGCCTCGGCCACAGGAAGCGACGAAGAGCGCATGGCAGTGTTTCGGCGTGTGCGCGATCAGATCGCTGCGAAACTGTGCGAGTTTTTCAACCTCAAGCCGAGGAAAACGATGTCCGGCGGAGCGGCCTGATCGAACCACTGGCCGGCGCTCCGGCCGCGCCTCACATGCGGAAGACTTCGCCGAGACGGCGGCCCATGAACCGCGCGGCCAGCAGGAAGCATGTCAGCAGAAACATCATTCCCAGCATCCCCATCGCGCTGGCCACAAACGGGCCGTCGTCTATCCGGCCAACCATCGTGTAGATCGCCTTGGCAATCGGATAATACTCGCGGCGGAAAGCCAGCATCAGGCTCTCGCTGACCTCAAGCATGGCGAAGGCAAACGCCAGAACGCCGCCGGCCATGAGGTGCGGGAAGATCAGCGGGATGGAAATGCGCCGCATGGTTGTCAGAGGGCGCGCACCCAGATTGGCCGATGCCTCCTCGAATACCACGCTCGTTTGCTCGAAGCCGGCGATGGCCGCCCGAACGGTGAACGGCAGCCGCCGGATGCTGTAGGCGATGATGAGCAGAAGCGTGGGATTGACGCGGGGGTCGAGCCCCGGCACGCCGGCGAATCCGCTCAGGTAGCCAAACGCCAGAACGATGCCGGGAAGTGCCAGCGGGAGCATGGCGAGAAGTTCGAGAAGGGCGCGGCCGCGAACCCGCCGCCGGGTCAGATAGTAGGCAATGAGAAATCCAAGCGCCAGATCAGCCGCCGTGCTGAACAGGCTCAACATCAAGCTGAACCGTATGCTCGAAAGTGCCAGAGGGTGGTGAAGCAGCAGCCGATAGTAGTCGGCTGTATAGCGTTCGGGCAGGATGGAAATGCTCCAGCGGGCGGCCACGGACTTCAGAAACACACATGCGTGCGGAAGGACGGCCACGCCCGTCACGCCGAGCATCAGGGCCCAAATCGCAGCGGCGGTCCACGGACCGGCACGCCGCTCGCGCGACTTCAGGGCGCCGCGTTCGCCCGTCGCCGTCCAGCGCGCGCGAGTGGCCCAGCGCGACAGCACAAACACCAGCGCAGTCACCAGCAGAACGATCAGAACCAGCGCATAGCCGATCGGATTGCTCTCGGCCTCGTCCACTTGGTCGAAGATTTTTACCGGCGCAACTTCGCGGTAGCCGAAGATCAGCGGTGTGCCAAGATCGGTGAACGCCCAGATGAAAACAATGATGGCGCCGGCGAAGTAGCCCGGAAGGATCAGCGGAAAGGTGATGTCGCGGAACAAACGCCAGCCGCGCGCGCCGAGGTTCTGCGCCGCCTCTTCGAGCGTCGCATCCACCGACGCCAGCGCCGCCATGAGGTTCAGGTAGATGATCGGGTAGAGGTGGAGACTTTCCAGCAGCACGACTCCCCAGAACCGGTACTGGCCGAGCCAGTCAATCGGGTGCTGTTCGCTGATCAGGCCCAGCCGCATGAGCAGAAGATTGAGCGAACCGTATCGCGTGAGGAAGTGATAGACACCGATGGCGCCCACAAACGGCGGCAGGATCATCGGCGCCAGCATCAGCGCCGACAGCGCCTGCTTGCCGCGAAACGCATAGCGCGACATCGGCAGCGCGAGGACAAATCCGATCAGGCTGCTCACAACCACCACGCACAGCGCGATTGCAAAACTGTTGCCCAGCGAAATCCGGAAAATGGGGTTGTCCCACAGAAGCCGGAACAGTTCGAGCGTCGGTTTCCGATCCACCACAAACGCGCCGCGCACCACATAGCCCAGCGGGTAGAGAAGAAACACCGCAAGGAACACCGCCATCAGCACGAGGGTCGTCAAATCGAACGGACTGAACCGCCGGCCTGCTGAAACGCTTCGGTTGTGTGCCGCCATGGTTGCTTGCCTTTTTGCGCGAGAGAGGAACTAGCCCGCGTTTCCCGCTACACCCTCGCCCGCGAAGGCGCGGTTGTGCCGTAGCGGCGAGGAGAGCGGGGGGTTCATGACTGTCTGAATATGCCCCAGCCTCTTTTCAATACCCAAGCGGTGATCCCGGTGCTTCGACCGGCAGTCCCACATTGGCAGGCCTCTTAATAGGCTGCTATCTGTCGTCCGGTTTCAACAGCACAATGTTTTCGGGCGCCACGTGAAGCGTTACTTCACTACCTTCGGGCACAGGCCGCCCGCCGGCGACCGAGCGAATTCGCAAGGGCAGCTCACCGCCGGCCGCGCTCAGATCATACTCAATCGTATCGCCCAGATAGTTGGAGCTGCGCACACGCGCCTGAAAACAATTGACCTGCCCGGCCCCGGCTGCGCCGGCCATATGCGCCGACTCCGGACGGAAACAACAAACAACCGCCTCGCCCGCGGAAACACTGCACGCATGAAAAGAATCCGCCGTCCCGCCGCCGGCCGCTTCGGCCGCAACCACAAGGCGGCCGAGCAAAGTTGCAACCTCGCACGCACCATCAGTCCGCCGGCCGGCAAGGGTGCCCTCCACAAAATTCGCATCACCCAAAAATCGCGCGGCAAAACGCGTGCGCGGCCGCCGGTAACAGTCGTCGGGCCGGCCGGTTTGCTCGATCCGTCCGGCGTTGAGAATTGCAAGGCGCTGTGCCATCGAAAGCGCTTCTTTCTGGTCGTGCGTCACATATATGGTCGTAATGCCGGTCTGGCGGTGAATGCGAACAATCTCGCGCCGCATCTCCAGTCGCAGAAGAGCATCCAGATTGCTCAGCGGCTCGTCCATCAGGAGCACATCGGGCTGAACCACCAGAGCGCGGGCAAGGGCCACACGCTGCTGCTGGCCGCCCGACAGCTCGCCCGGATAGCGGCCGGCGAGATCGGACATCTGGACAATCGCCAGCATTTCATCCACGCGCCGGCGGCGCTCGGCCGCGCCCAAATGCCGCACGCGCAATCCGTATTCAACGTTTTGTGCCACCGTCATGTGCGGCCACAACGCATAGCCTTGAAACACCAGCGCGGCGTTGCGCCGGTGCGGGGGAACGGCGGTCATCTCGCGCTCGTCGAAGAAAATGGTGCCCGAATCCGGTTCCACCAAACCGGCAATGGCCCGCAGGAGCGTGGTCTTTCCGCAACCCGATGGCCCGATGAGAAAGAACAGTTCACCGGGCGCAACCTCGATCGAA
>JAOAGV010000110.1 GCA_026415575.1 Candidatus Sumerlaeia bacterium | reverse complement strand
CGACAGTGCCCGCGCTCTTCTTGATCCGGTCATTCCTACCGGCATCCGACACCGGTTTATTTCGCCGATGACCGCCGGCCAGAAGCGATATGTTGAAGCGATGGCACGGTCGGATATTGTTTTTTCCATCGGGCCGGCGGGTACCGGCAAGACCTATCTGGCCATGGCGCAGGCGGTGGCCAGTCTGATCGAAGGCGTTGTGAGGCGGATTGTGCTGGTGCGGCCGGCAGTCGAGGCGGGCGAGAAGCTGGGGTTTCTCCCCGGCGATGTGGCAGCCAAAGTGGACCCCTATCTGCGGCCGCTCTACGACGCGCTGTATGAGATGATGGAGGCCGAGCGAATCCGCTCGCACGTCGAAAACGGCATCATCGAGGTGGCGCCGCTGGCATTTATGCGCGGCCGCACGCTTAACAGTTCGTTTGTCATCCTCGACGAGGGCCAAAATGCCACGATCGAGCAGATGAAAATGTTCCTGACCCGCTTGGGGTTCGACTCCAAAGCCGTGATCACCNGCGACGTGACGCAGATAGACCTCGCTGCCGGGCGCGAATCGGGTCTGGTCCATGTCCAGCGCCTTCTGGCCAACATCGAAGGGATCGAGTTTGTTTTGCTTGACCGCCGCGACGTGGTGCGGCATGAGCTGGTGCAGAAGATCATTGAGGCGTATGAACGGGAAGCAGCGGAAAAGAAAATGATGAATGCGGAAGGATGAAGGCGGAGTTTAGGCCAGTGAACGGAAACCGATTGGTCGGGACAGCCTATAACGGTTGTTCTAGAGATAGAGACGAAAGGTCCATCGGCGGCATGTAATCTGCTTCATTCATCACTTCGAGATTTTCTCATGCCTTTTTTCTCCCTATGGAGCCGGGTGCGGTCGGACGAGGACTTGGGGACGGTCTTTCGGCGGCCGAAAAACGTGGCGCGAATCGCAGCCGCCGTCGTGATTTTGATCGCACTGATTCTCCTGAGCGCTCCCCAGTTTCAGATTGCCCTTGTTCACTACGAAAGCGGCCAGCCGATGACCCGCACCGTGGTGGCCCAGTTTTCCTTTGCGGTAGACGACCCTTATGCGCATGCCGAGCGTGTGCGGGCCGCCGAGGCCGCGGCTCCCAATATCTATGTCTATGATCCCAATGCCGCGGCGGCCGTCATGGAAACCGTGGCCACGATTATCCGTCTCGCCGAACGCTTTGAGCGGGACAACGAAGCCAAGCCGCCGGCTCAACGGGCCGACTACGGACAACTGTCGCGCGAAATCCTCAACGCCACGCAAGTATTTATTTCCTCGGCGACCCTCCGGGCGCTGGCCGGCGAAATCCGCTCCGTCCGTTTCGCCAAATCGCTCGGCGACCTGTTTCAGCAGCTGTACAAGGATACGGTGGTTGTGGAAGCGAGCTATTATGACGACTGGAAAGCGCGGCGCGTGGGGATTGAAACGCCCACGGGCGTGGCCCCGTCGGTCCAAGCCCTCGACGGTGAGCGTGCGCTGACACCCGATCGCCTCGACGGGCGGATTCGCGACTACTACCTGCCGCGATTCTACCCGCTTTCCCGGACGCCGCGCGACACCGATCTTCTGAATGCGCTGAAAGAGTTTATCGTTGCCGTAACCCGCATGAATCTGGTATATAGCAAGGAGCGAACACTGGAAGTGCAGCGAAAACAGCGCGAGTCGGTCGAGCCGGTGATCCGGCAGTTCCATCGCGGGCAGACGCTGATTGCCGCCGGGCAGATTCCCACGCCCTTCGAGTTGCGGATGTTGGGACAATACAATGTGCATATCCGCGGCTATCGCATTCTCCGGTTGATCGGTTATCTGATTGTGATTCTGGGCATGTTCGGGTATCTGGCGTTGTATGCGCGGCGATTCCGGCCGCTCCTGCGGTTTCGCACCAGCAGCATCGTCCTGATCGGCCTGCCGCTTTTAGTGGTATTGTTTGTCGGCCGGGTTGCCAGTGCCTTTCTGGGCGACCGCTACGAAGAGATCGGCTACCTGTTTCCCGCCCCGCTGCTCGGAATGCTGGGTGTCATTCTCCTTGATACCGAGATTGCCATCATTCTCGTGATGATTGGAAGCGTGTTGATCGGGCTGGCAACGACCATGAACTTCCACATGATGCTGCCGGCGTTGTTCGGCGGGCTGGCGGCGGTGGTCAGCGTCTATCGGCTGCGGCAGCGCGGCGAACTGTTTCGGACGGCGATCCACGTGGCCGCCGCCAATACCGCCGCCATTGCCGTGCTGCGCCTTATCGAAGACCCTACGCAGTTTTATTATGCGGCGGCGATCTGGGGCACGCTTAATGCCGCGCTCAGTTACCTGCTCGCCACCGGGTTGGTGCCCTTGCTGGAGTCGGTGTTTGGGATTACGACAGACCTGAAGCTGCTGGAATTGACGGGCGGACACCACCCGTTGATGCGCGAGCTCGAGGAGAAATCGCCGGGCAGTTATCAGCACAGTCTGAATGTGGCAAAGCTGGCCGAGGCGGCGGCCGATGCGATCGGCGCCAACTATCTGCTGGTTCGCGCCGGCGCCTATTTTCACGACATCGGCAAAACGCTTAAGCCCCGCTATTTTTCCGAAAACCAGATGACGCCTGAAGAACGCCGCACCCACGAAAAATTGACCCCCTTCCTCAGTTGTTTGATCATCCGCAACCACGTCAAGGAAGGCATCGAACTTGCCCGGCGATATGGTCTCCCCGAACGCGTCATTGATTTCATTCCGCAGCACCATGGAACATGCCTGATCAAATACTTCTACTACGAGGCGGTTCGACAATATGAAGAATCGGAGTCGGCCGAACCCGTGCGCGAGGCCGATTTCCGCTATCCCGGCCCCAAGCCGCAAACCATCGAGGCGGCCATTGTCATGCTGGCCGACTCCGTTGAGGCCATTGCCACCAGCCGTCTGACGGGCCCCAACATTGACGCCAACGACATCCAGCGGCTGGTCATTGACGCCATCCAGGACAAATTCACCGACGGCCAGTTTGACGAGTGCCACTTGACATTCCGCCAGCTGCATGAAATCCGCGAGTCCATGGTCCGTACGCTGCTGAGCCGTTTTCACCATCGCGTGGACTATCCGGTGGCACCCGTGACGGCAGCCCCGCGAAAAGGCTTGCGCGAGGCCGCAGCGGCGTAGGTCGTTTCAGCCCCCGATTTGAACGGTTTCCACCATGCACATCGCTTTCCTTCAACTCAGCCTGCATATTCCCGACAGTCACTCGCTCAAAGACAAGCGCAGTGTTCTCAAGCGGCTGGTCCATCGGCTCCGCTCCCAATACAACGTGGCCGTGGCGGAAATTGGTTTGCATGACACGTGGCAGACCGCCCACCTCGGCGTGGTGACGATCAACAACGCCGGCGACGACACCGACCGGCTGCTGCAGCGCGTCATTCAGGATGTCGGCCGGTTCGAGGAATGCGAACTCAGTGACTATGAAATCGAAAAACTATAAACACAGGCTGGATGTTCCGAGGATGTCCTGCGGAAACGGTTTATATGGAGGCCACGAGTTGGGCTCTGCCACGCCCCGTCCTCAGAGCGGGGAAATGTGTCGCCATGCTGCGGCCCAACTAATCAGTGCATGAAATGTGTGTGATTCGATAATATCCCCAACTTGTTTCCTATACCGAATTGAGGGCTTGTCATGCTTCATTCACGAATCCAGCGGATTAACCATTTAATCCGGAATGCCGTCGGAGAGATTCTACTCAACGACCTGACCGATCCCCGCCTCGGCTTTGTTACGGTGGCCCATGTCGAGGTAAGCAAGGACTTGCAGAGTGCGCTGGTCTTTGTGAGTGTGCTTTCGGACAAACCGGAAGATGCGACGGCAGCGCTCGACGCGCTGGAGAACGCCAAGGGCTACATCAAATCCTTGCTGGCCCAACGTGTGGTGTTGAAGTTTCTTCCCGACCTCAAGTTTCGCCTCCACGAGGGCGCAAAGCACGCCGCCCGGATTGACCGGATTCTGCGCGATATCGCCGCAAAGAAAAATGACACATAATCCGTGGAGCTATTTCCGCGCGTTTTCCAACAACGCCTGCACGTCCGCCTGATCCGGAGCAATCTCCAACGCCCGTTCCCAATACTTTACCGCTTCTTCGCGCCGGCCCAACTCCCAGCAAAGCTGCCCGAGCGCGCGCAGTGTGAACACCTTGTCAGGGTCCAAAGCCAGCGACTTGCGCAAGGCCGCAAGGGCCTGCGTGCGAAGCCCCATCCGGCGCAAGGCCTGCGCATAGTTGTTCCATGCACCCGTGTTTTCCGGTTCCCGCTCCAGAAGCCGTTCATACACAGCGGCCGCCAGATCAGGACTTCCCGAAGCATCGTAGCAAATGCCCAGATAGTAGTCTATCAGACTGCTGCGGGAAGGATCAAGGATGCGCGCGCGTTCGAGGTCGCCGATCGCCGCCGTATAATAGCCGTTGTTCATGTGCCAGCGGCCGATCTCCAAATACGCGTATCCTTTTTCCAGCGAGGTCCACTCGACCAACCAATAGACCGGCGGCTTGGCCGGCGGCCAGAGGACTTGTCCAAAATAGGCGAGGTTGTCCAATACAGTGATTGGACTGCGGATGTTGGAACTCCACGGCCGCGGAACCCCGAGGGCTGCGACGAGAATGGAAAAAGCCGCTGCAGCACCAAAGACCGTCCGGCCGCGCCGCGAAAGTCCTCTGCCAAGACGTTGTCCGGTGTAAAACATCAGCAGAGGCGTTGCCGGCAGCAACCACCGCATGCCGTAGCTGCCGCCGGCCATGCCGCCGGTCTGCGAGGCATACGAAGCGGCCGACAGAAACGGAATGGCCAGCGCCACGGCGGCAAGAAGCCGGTCTTCGCCGCGGCGCAACTGCCGCACCGCCTCGATCAGGCCCCAGAGCAAAATCGGCGAGTAGGAAAAAAGCCCCCGGTAGCCGAAGGTCATGTGAAAAATCTGCGCGGGATAGGTTTTGCCGAATGGTCGCTTTAGCGCGTCGTAAGAGAGCAAAATCGAGCCGGGATAATTGTAATACTCCGGATGCAGATAAATCGGTTTGAAATCGTGCGTGACCAGCCAGTTGAGAAACATGTAAAGTGCCAGCGGGACGACAGCACCGAGCGCATACCATGCCGCCCGTTTGACGCAAGGCGGTTTGGCCGCCGCAACAAGACCAAAGCCCGCAAGGGCAATTCCCCCGGGTGCAAGGTCCAGATTGAATGCCAGCGCTGCCAGAAAGCCCGCCGCACATAGATTTGCAGCGGAAGGAATCTTTCGGTCGCGCAGAAGAAAGTAGAGCGCCGCTGTAATTGCCGCCGCCGCGGGCACGTGGTTGTTGAACGTCACCGAGTAGGGAAGGATCATCGTGCCGGCTGCCGCGAGAAGGACCGTCGCGCCCGCCGCCCGCACGGGACATCCCGCCAGCAACAGGCATTGTCCCAGAAGCCAAAGGCCCAGTGCGGCCGGCACGCCTACCAGACACACGGTGAGGATTACATACAGCCGCGGTGCATGACGGGCAAAAGTCCAGCCGAGCGCTTTATGCAGCGGCCAATAGAGGGCGGCGCCAACGACCGACAGCAGCGGCGGCTTGTCCGAATACCACCGCCCGTTGATCTTGACCACGTCCACCTCGAACAGGCGCAGCGAGTGGTCTATGCAGAACGTGCCGCGCTCGACCAGACTCTGAATGGTATCCATGCGCGACGACACGTTGGGCGAATCTATGCGGCGCTGCGCGAAGAAAATCGAGACGGCCAGCGGCAAGGCGCAGCCAAGCCACAGCGCCCAAGATCCGCCGGCCTTTTTGTCCATCCCGTCCATTCTGTCTACTATAAATAAGGAATCAGAACATCCAATGAATCAACCCGGACATGAGCGCGGGAGAAGTCCTGATTGCGTGCGGTCTTGTGCACAACCGCAACGGTTCGTGCTCCCGCCCGCGCCGCGCTCAGAATGCCCGCAGCCGACCCTTCGATGACGACGCACTGCGCGGGGGTCACGGCTGCTGTTTCAATGATGGACAAATAGTAATCTGGATTGGGTTTGGGTGGAAGCCGCTCGCCGGAAACGATTGCGTCAAACCGCTTCCGCAGCCGCGCACCCTCGACGATTGGCTCGATCTGTTCCATCGGCAGGTTCGTGGCCAAACACCGAAAATACTGACTGGGAGGGATGGCGAGGACAAACCGCAACGACGCGCGATAGACGGGAATATGACCCTGCGCGACCAGTGTCCGGTATTCTGCCTCGACTTGTTGCGCGAGCTCCGACCACGTTGCATTGAGCTTCAATTCGGCTACAAACCGCTCGCAGGTCTCGCGCCGCGAGCGGCTGACCATCCCCAAATGCGCGGCCGCTGTTATTTGCTGATTCCACCGCTCCAGCGCCCGACGCAAGGCCTCAAAATACAACCGCTCGGTCGGCACCAATGCGGTCTCGAAGTCCAAGATGATGGCCCGAATGGATCGAAAAAGGTGACGGGGTTCCACAGTGA
>JAOAGV010000010.1 GCA_026415575.1 Candidatus Sumerlaeia bacterium | reverse complement strand
TCAGATGTGTATAAGAGACAGGTCAAAACGCGATGCCCTGCCGGTGCACGTTCGAGCATTAGCCATGGCCGCAGCCGTCTATCTGCTCGTGGCTGTCATCGAAGCCTTTGCCGTGTCGAATTTCGAGGACACCTTCTGCGGATTCATGATCTTTACCATGCTGGGACTGACGCAGGGCTCCCATTTGAAACAAAGGGAAACGGCTCACGCGAATGGGAAGCAGTTGTCGGAGCAAAAAGTCAGAGGTGCAGGATGAAAGGCGGTAAATTCGGGCGGTTGATGGTCATTGGTGCATTCCTCTGGGCCGTCGAAGCGCTATCGCAATCGCAGACGCAGCTACATTTGGGCGAGGCGGTTTTGGACCTAAGCGGCATGTGGAAGATCGCTTACGATCCCAAGAATCTCGGGCTGCAACAAAACTGGCAAAAGAGCCGCCCTTCTGCACTTCATGACATCAGGGTGCCGTCGTGTTTCGAGGAAACACCCGAAGGCGCCGCCTATGACGGTGTCGCTTGGTATTACCATACATTTCGCATTCCCGATTCATTCCGCGGAAAAACCCTTTATCTGGAATTTGATGCCGTCAACTATGCCTGCCGCGTCTGGCTCAATGGAACAGAGATTGGCGCCCACGAAGGCGGCTATCACCGCTTTCAGCTGCCGTTGGGCAATGCAGCTCGGTTAAACGAGGAAAATCAACTGGTCCTGCGGGTTGTGGACCCCGGCCGGCAGGCTGTGGACGGCTGGACGCTTCGCGCCATTCCCAACGGCAAGGAGTCGTGGTATTTCAACTTCGGCGGCATCTACGGCGCAGTGCGGCTTCTGGGCAAACCTCCGCTGTCCATCGAGGATATCCACATTATGGCCGACCCGGCCACCGGGAAAGTGACGGCGGCATTGGAAATCGAACGACGCGCGGGCGGCCCTGCCCAAACGCTGCTTCGGGCAAGGGTTTTCGCAATTCAAGGCGTCCAAAGTCCCCCGGCCGTGCGTGAAGTGCCCATAACACTCGAACCGGGGCTCAACCGGCGCACGGTCGAGTTGCAAGTAGAAAAACCTGCCCTCTGGTCGCCCAGCCAAACGGCCCTATATGGTTTTGGAACGGCATTGGAAGGCGGACAGGAGAAAAAGGTGACATTTGGCTTTCGTACCTTCACGATCGAGCAGGGCGATTTTCGGCTAAATGGAAAACCTGTCTTTCTGAAAGCCGCGCTGCGCCAACCTTATGAGCTCGGGGCTCTGGCGCTTCCGCCCGGCCGCGATCCACGCTTCAACGGGGTGGCGGAAAGCGAGATTTTAAGGATAAAAGCCGCCGGATTCAATGTCGTGAGGCTTCATGCTGCTGTCGCGCCCGAATGGTATCTCGACGCCGCTGACCGGCTGGGGCTGATGGTCATCGCGGAACCTTCGATCGGCTGGGTCTATGGCCCGCTGGATCAAATCGTCAAACCATGCCTCGCTGAAATGAGCGAAATGGTTCGACGCGACCGCAACCATCCATGCATTATCGCTTGGGGCACGATCAGCGGCGGAGGCGGCGACGTGGGAAAAGCCGGTGACCTACTCGCCCGACAGGCGCTGCAGCTGGACCCGACGCGGCCGGTCTTTGGCGACTGGCCCGACCGTTGGACGGAATCCAACGAACGCGGTGCGGCGAAGGTTTATCTTCCCAATCAAGCGGATGGTATCCCTATGGGAAGCGGACAGATATTTGTGCATTCGCCGCTGACCGCTGAAGAGCGGACTCGGCTGCAAACTTTGGGTAAAACTACAAATCTGAACTTTGTGTCGGCGATTGGTGCAAGTGGAATGTCCAATCCAAAAATAGTCTTAGATAATTTTAGAAACAAAGATAATCTCGAAGATTATAGGTTATATAAACAATATAATGACTTATCACTATCGGATTTCAATAACAAAAAGATAAGATTAATCTTTAATGATATCGGTAACCTATTTACCGTTTCCGAAGACCTCCAAGCCAAAACTGCGGTCGAAATAGTATCCGTTTTAAGGGCCAATCCGAACCTTGACGGCTATTGCTACAGCCAGTGGAACGATGCCGCTTGGGAGTATGGCGCGGGGATTCTCGACGCAGCCGGACGCCCCAAGCGGGTACATGATCATCTGGCCCATGTGCAGCGCTCGCCGTCGGTTACCGTGATCTGCACGCCGGAATGCCCGTCGCCCGGCCAGACTGTTCGCATTCAGCCGCTCATACTCAACGATGGCTTCACCTCCGGGACCTATTATTTAGAAGTTCAGGTATTTAGCCCCAATAACAAAAGGGTAAGCCAGCGCCAAAACGAGGTTGTGCTTTCTGCGACTCAGCGCGTAGCCGCGCTTGAACCGCTGGAATGCCGTCTGAGTGGTCCCACGGGTCACTGCCGCATCCGGTCCGTCTTATCGGACCCTTCCAATCGCAGGGGCAACCGACCGGCCGAAACCGAGCAGCGGATTCTCTACGTTTCGGACGACCAATGGGATTTGTCCCGATATGACTTGCTGGCGTTTGATTCGAGCGGGGCGCGCCGGTCGGTTCTCTCGGCTTCCGGCATTGCTCCTTTGAGTCCGCCGGCTTGGCCGCGTTCGCGTATTTTTCTTGTCGCAGCCCAAGGTCCCGCTTGGCGGCAGCGCGAACGCTTCGAGCCGCTGGCCGAGGCGCTCGAAGGCATCAGCACCGACGGCGGGACGCTGCTTCTGGATTGCTCGGGCGGCATAGACCCGGCCGTCGCGCGGATCCGGCTGCTGCAGGGCAAAACCGTGCGGCTGGCCGGAGGCTTTGTCGGTCAGTTTTGTTTCGGCGGCACGGCCCACTGGTTGCACTGGCTGATGCAGCGGCAGGCACTGGGAAGCGAGTTCCGTTCGATTATTCCCCAATACGCTTTGGCGACGGACGAACCCGAATGGCACCCGGCGATTATCGTCATGGACAACTACGGCCGGTTGACCGGGATGGCGGCCGCCGAGCGCGCATGGGGAGCGGGCCGCGTAATCGCATTCACGCTGCCGGTGTTCGACCGACTCGACCGCGACCCTGCAGCGCGGCTTTTCTGTTCAACCCTGTTCCGCTACTGTTCGGACAACCAGCGGATGGGCGGTCCGGGAAATGTGGATCGCCGGCAGATTCTGGCGCGCTTCGACGGCACGGGCGAAACTGCACCGACAGACTGGTGGGTGTGCGGACCGTTTGCCTGCCGCGATCTGGCCGACGGCCTGCAGCGCGCATTTCCGCCCGAAACGGGATTCAACACGGCGCACGTGTATGAAGGGACCGGCGCCGAGACGGCCCGCTGGCGCCGACACCGCTCCGACCGTGTCGGTTTCCTCAATCTGATTTCGGCGGTCGGCCAGCATACCAACGCGGCCGCCTACGCACTGACCCACCTTCATGTGAAAACGCGAACCGCCACGAAACTGCGGCTGGGCAGCGACGACGCGGTCAAAGTCTTTCTGAATGGCCGGATGGTGTTTGAAAAACTGGTGCAGCGACCGGCTTCACCCGACGAAGACCGCGTGGACATCGTTCTCGAAGCAGGCTGGAATACGCTTGTTCTGAAAGTGGTCAATGCCACCGGCGAATGGGCCGCCTATGTGTCGCTGGATGAACCGGTGCTTTGGTCGGCCGACCGTGAAACGGCAACTTCCGGCAAATAGGATGGAGCGGCGGGCTTACCCGCCACCGTTAAGCCGCGCCGCCATGTTCAGGTTCGCACCGATCTCGAAAGCTGCATTGTCAGCCCTCCGCAGGTTCGGACGCCGTGGATGTTGGAGTTCTATCCCGACCGTACCGGTTTCATCCCAACTCTCACAAATGGGCTCAAGAATGCATTGACCGGTTGGACCGGTATGGTGTATTAGTTTTTGGTCAATGGCCTAAGAGGTGCCAAAGGGGTCTTTCATTGGCCGCAATCAAAGGATCGAAGGACAATGCCGGCCGACAAACCGCGAATCGCTCTTTCCGTCACCCACAGCGGCATCCCGCTGTTTGAACGCGTCTTTGAAGGCGATTCGTTTGTGGCCGGGCGCGCGCCCGATTGCCAAATTGTTCTCACCGACCAATACGTGTCCTCGCACCACTTTCAATTGTTCTGGGACGGCGAGCACTGGCGTTTCAAGGACCTCGGCTCCTCGAACGGCTCATGGCTCAACGGCGTACAAGTCAAAGAGGCGGTTTTGAAAAACGGCGATGTCATCACCGCGGGCGCAACGCAACTGGTGGTGTCCACCGCAGTCGCCGAGGCGGAAGCACCGGCGGATGCTACGGTGCGCCAGACCCCACCGCCCGTCCCCGCCGACACGCCTCTTTCGTCCAACCGCGAGGGCCCGTTTCTCGAACGCATTCAGCGCCACATCCAGCGCAATCTTGAAGCCATTCGGTCTCATCAGAGCACCTTGGCGCGGCTTTTGGAGAAAGCCGGTTTGCCGGAAACGGACAAGGATTGGCATGAAGCCGAAGAAGGCATTCAAGCGTCTCTGCGCGCCATCGAGGGCGAGCTGCACAATCTCGAACGCGACCGGATTCGCATGAAGGGGCTTCACGCCGCCGCCGCCATGATCAACCGCGTGACCGACCTCAAGGCGCGGCTCAACGCCATCCTCGATCTGGCGCTCGAGATCATGGAAGCCGATTGTGGTTTTCTGATCCTCTACGACGAGAAAAGCCGCAAGATCAATGTTGCCCTGCATCGCGGCATGTCGGTCTTCGGCGATTCCTCGAGCGAGGAGATGGGCACCATTCTGGCGCTTTCGCCCACGCCGAGCATGAGCATCGCGCGCGAGGTGCTGCGCACGCGCCAGTCCATGGTTATCAGCGACCTGCGTCGCGGCAGCCAGTTTGACGGCGCGCAAAGCATCCTCATCCAGGAAGTCATCGCCGTGCTCTGTTCGCCGATGGTGTTCGACAACCAGCTCATCGGCCTGATCTACGTGGATTTCCGCAACCCCGACCGTGTGGCCAGGCGGCCCATCGGTCCCGGCGACCGGGAGTTGTTCGAGGCGCTGGCCAGTCTGGCTGCAACCGCCATTCAGAACGCCAAGTTTTTCCGCAACGTTCAACTCGAAGTCGAGCGGCGCTCGAACCTCCAGCGGTATCTCTCGCCCGAGTTGGTGGACCAAGTCATCCGGCAGAACCGCGCGCTTAATTTTGAACCGGTGCGCCGGCACGCCACCGTGTTGTTTTGCGACATCCGCAACTTTACCGTGTTTGCCGAAACAACCGGCCCGGTCGAATTGATTCGCCAGCTCAACGAGTATTTCTCGGCCATGTTCAAAGCGATTGCCGCCGAGAGCGGCAGCCTCGACAAGTTTCTCGGCGACGGCTTGATGGCGTTCTTCGGCCCCCTGCTCGAACTGGAACACAGCGAAGTGGCCGCCGTTCGCGCCGCCTGTCAGATGCAGCGCGCCATGACCCAACTCAATCAGGCATGGGCGGAACAGGGCCGGCGAGGCTTCCAAATCGGCATCGGATTGAACGCCGGCGACGTGGTGGCCGGCAATCTCGGCTCGACCGAGCGCATGGAGTACACCGTGATCGGTGACGCGGTGAACGTGGCCAGCCGGCTTTCGGGCGCCGCCAAACCGGGGCAGATTCTCGTCACGCATGCAGTGGCCAAGTGTCTCCCGCCCGACCAGTTCATGCTGCGCGAACTCGAACCGATCTCGCTGAAGGGCAAGAGCGACAAAGTGGCCGTTCTAGAAGTCCTGTATTAGGCGCCTGACCGAAACATTCCGCTGTCGCCGCCTGTCCAAACACACCTTGACCTTTTCGCCGCAGGCCAAGCACAATCCCACCGCCGGAAACAAAACTCCGGATAGAAAAGCCGGTTGTCCGATTATGCTCGAGCATCACCGTCAGGAAGTTCTCAACGTCTTGATTGCGCAGTTGCTGCAGGAGCGCGGCGTCATCAGCGCACCGGAGCAAATCCTCGACGTGGCCAACATCCCGCGCCGCAAAATGCCCGACGTGCTGGTCTATTACAACGGCCTGCGGACGCTGATCGAAGGCGAGGTCGGCGACCAGCCGGCGTTCTGGAGCCACGATGCCGAGACGGTTTATACGATGGCCCAGCAGCCCAATGCATATTTGATGCCTTTGCACAAGGCCAAAGAGGGGCGAAATCTCCGCAAGGTCGAGGACCTCTGGCCGCTCGCCGGATCAATCGTGATTGTGGAGCGAATGTGGCTGAACACACAGAAACTGACTGCTGCCCGTTTGGCGCAACCTGTACTTTCCAACACATGGTGGCCTCTGAGGCCAAAGAAACGCCACGCCAGTGCCCAGCGACAAAAAGTGCTTTTGCTCTGGCTGAACTCCACTTTGGGAATCTTGACCCTGGTAGGTCATCGGGAAGAAACACGCGGCGCTTGGGTCAAATTCAAAAAACCTGTTCTCTCGGCCATGCCGGTGTTGGACATTGCTTCGCTTTCGCAATCGCAACTGCGGCAGCTTGCAGCGGCCTACGACCGGCTGTGCAATCACGCGCTTCTTCCTCCGCTGCCGCAAATGGCCAACGACAACGTTCGCGCCGAACTGGACAATGCCCTCGCCCGCGCCCTTGGGCTGCCCGACCTCGCGCCCCTGCGCACGCTGCTTGCCCGCGAACCTGTTGTCAGCCTCCAGCCGCTCTAATCCTTTCCGCCGCCCATGTCGTGCGCAAAGAGCATTGACGGGACGGTTTTTCTCCCGTAGAAGTTTATTTAGAGAGTGCGCAAGCGATGGCAAAACTGGCCGCCGTAAAATTCAGCGACATGCACATGCCGGTTTTCTACCTCGTCGGCGATCTGGACGTTCGGGAGAAAAGTTTTTGCGTGGTGCCCCGCAGCGAGGAAACCCAGACCGTCGGCTACGTGGCGGCTATTCAAACGCATCCGTGTCCCCAAGGGAACGAGTGCACGCATTTCCCGCGCATCATTCGGACAGCGACCGAGGAAGAGGCGGCGAAATGGCGGCAGCGGTGCCAGCGCGAGCGCGAGGCCATGGCCATTTGCAAGCAGAAGGTGGCCGAGCACGGGCTGCCCATGAAAATCTCGACGGTCGAAGTGGATGACGCGCACAACAAGATTGTTTTCCACTTCACGGCCGACAAGCGGGTGGATTTTCGCGCCCTTGTGCGCGATTTGGCGGCCACGCTGCGGGCCCGAATCGAACTGTGGCAAATTGGTGTTCGCGACGAAGCGAAGATTATTGACGGCTACGGCATCTGCGGCAAACGACTCTGCTGCAGCGCCTATTTCCGCGAGTTTAAACCGGTCTCCATCCGCATGGCCAAGAACCAGGACATTGCTCTGGCCCCGTCCAAATTGTCCGGCATGTGCGGACGGCTGATGTGCTGTCTCGCTTACGAGGAAGCGACTTACGTCGAATTGGCCAAGGGCGTCCCGCCCATTGGTTCGCTCGTCCGAACCGCCACTGTGGAAGGAATTGTCGTGGATCGCAACCTGTTGCGCCGAACGCTCCAAGTGCAAGACCGCGACGAGAAAACGCACACGGTGGCCGTTGACGATGTGCGCGAGGTGGTGGAACTGCGCGACCGCAAGAAGGCCAAAATCAAGCGGCTGCAGGAAATTGCCGCCGAGGCCGAGGAGACCGATGCTGCGTCGGTCGAGGTCCCGCCCGATGATGAAACGGGCGTGTAACGGGCTTTTGACTTGCCTGAGAATCTCGTTGGGGTGGTTCGGATCTTGGATTGCGAGGAGGACTCCGATCATTCGCTTCGTTTAGCGTTTTGCAGTGCATGATCGCGTTTAGCCTTGGCAGATGTAAGGCAACATAATCTGACATAACAAGGAGGAGTGCTATGGGAACAAAAGAAAACCTCGAGGCGGCGTTTGCCGGAGAGAGCCAGGCCAACCGCAAGTATTTGGCATTTGCCAAACAAGCGGAAGCCGAGGGCTTCAAGCAGATCGCCAAGTTGTTTCGGGCTGCCGCTGAAGCCGAGACCGTCCACGCGCACGCCCACTTGGCAGTCTTGGGCGGCGTCAAGACTACGGTCGAGAACATCAAGGCGGCCATTGAAGGGGAAGGCCACGAGTTTCAAAAGATGTATCCGGCCTTTCTGGCCAAGGCGCAGCGCGACAAGAACGAGGATGCCGCGATTTCATTTCAAAACGCCATGGCCGTGGAAAAAATCCATCACGGGCTGTATCAGGCGGCGCTAAAGGCGGCCAAGTCGGGCAAGGACCTTCCGAAGAAAGCCCTTCATGTTTGCAGCATCTGCGGCAACACGGTCGAGGGCAAACCGCCGGCGATCTGCCCCATCTGCGGGGCTCCGAAAACCAAGTTCAGCGAAGTAAAATAAGCAATCGAGGGATAAGGGATGAAGGCGGAATGATGAGTGATGAATAATGAATGATGAATGCGGAATGATGAACGAGAAGGGAAGGGGAATAAAAAACACTGAAACAACACAATTCGGTATTGGCCAAATATCCGCGCAGTAACGCAAATCCTTGTCTGTTCGCGCTTATCTATGGTTTTTTATTCATCATTCACTATTCATTATTCATCATTCATCATTCCGCCTTCATCATTCATCATTTTTCCCCTCACCATCCTCCGCTGATGTTCAGGAACGTGTTGGTAATAAAAGCGGCGCGGTCGGAAGCGAGATAAACCACCGCGGCGGCGACATCTTCGGGTTTCCCAAAACGCCGCAGGGGAATTGAGCGCTGAAACTTCTCCATCTGCTCGGGGCTCGAGTATTTCTCGTGAAATGCCGTCGGGATAACTCCCGGCATCAAGGCCACCACGCGGATATTGAACGGCGCCAGTTCCTTGGCCAAACCAATGGTGAACGTATTGATCGCCCCTTTGGCCGTGGCATACGGAATGGCGCCGGCCCCGCCGCCGGTGGCCGCAGCAATTGAGGAAATGTTGATAATCACCCCTTCGCCCTGCGCTTTCATTACCGGAATGGCGCGACGCGTGCAATTGACCGTCGAGGTGACGTTGACGGCAATCACCTCGTTCCACGTCTCCTCGTCAAGGTCCTCGATGGCCGTGCGCTTGACCAAGGCGCCGGCATTATTGACGAGGATGTCAAGCCGGCCGCCGGATGCCGCCAGGAATTGATCGAAGATGCGGTCCACGTCAGCGCGGCGCGTCACATCGCCCTGAAGCAGGCAGCCGTTGCCGCCGGCGCGCTTGATTGCTTCCAGAGCCTCGCGCGCCCCCTGCTCGCTGCGATGGTAGTGGACGCCGACAAATGCGCCGCTGGCGCCCGCTTCAATCGCCGTTGCGCGGCCCAGTCCTGTTCCGGCTCCGGTGATCAGCATCGTTTTTCCGTCAAGGCGGATTTCCATACGGGTTCCTCCTTATCCGAGTAAAACCTTGAGTTTGCCAAACTGTATTTTGCGCCACAAACTGGAATTTTCTGCTCGATGCGTCTGTTGTTGGGCTATCAGTCTTTTTTGTGAAACATCATCGCAGCTGCGAATGCGCTTTGGTAGTCGGCGCGCCCGGCCAGCTCGACGTACTCGGTACTGTCGGCGAGAGCGACGGCCCGCCGTCGCGCAGCGCGGTCCACCAGAACCATCCTCGCGCCGATTCCCGCCGCGTCGCCGACAAACCGCACGCGCTCGGGGTCCATCACCGGCACCAGACCGATGGCCAACGCGCTGCTTTTGCGGATGTAGTTGCCGAACGCCCCCGCAATCAAGGCCTCTTCGATCGCAGCGGGTTCCACGCCCATTTCGCGGCAGAGGATTTCGATGCCCGCCGCAATCGAACCTTTGACCAATTGCAGCTGGCGCACGTCGGCGGCAGTGATGCAAACGGGATTTCCATCGGCCGATTTTTCCGCCGGCGACAGAACAAATGCGTTCATGCCGTTGTCGGTCTTGATGATTCGCCGGGCGATGGAGTCAGGCAGAGGCTTCCCGCCGCCGGTTGGAGGGCGAAGCCAGCCGCGTTCGTCAATGACACCGACGCGCAACAGTTCGGCTACGGCGTCAATCAGCCCGCTCCCACAAATCCCACGCGCGGGCTCCTGAGTTGCGCCGCTCCCGATGACGTGAAATGCCACGCTGCCGTCCTCGTGAATGGCCACGTAGTCAATGGCGCCGGCCCCCGCGCGCATCCCCTGCGAAATATGTGCACCCTCGAACGCAGGCCCCGCCGAGGTCGAACACGCAATCCGCCGCCGCGCCGAGCCCAGCACCACCTCGGCATTCGTGCCGATGTCAATCAGAAGCCGCAGCCGCTCGTCGCGATCCATGCCTGTGGCCACCATGGCGGCCGTCGTATCACCGCCGACATTGCTGCGTACCATCGGGGTGAGCCAGACCCGTGCCCGGGGATGAACGTCCAACCACAAATGCGCCGCCGGAACCGAACGCTCGCCCCGCCATACGCCGACATAGGGCGCCATGCCGAGCGACAGCGGACTGACGCCGACCGCAAGATGCTGCATGGTCGAGTTGCCGGCGAGGGCCAGAGCAACAATGTGTTGTCGCGCAACCTGAGCTTTGCGGCATAGATGCGCAATGCACTCGGAGAGAGTCTGGGCAACCGCTTTCTGCAGCACGGCGACGCCGTCGGCATGTTCGGCACAGTAGGTAATGCGCGAAATCACATCGGCGCCATAGCGCGCCTGGCCGTTGAGCGCCGAATGGATGGCCAACGTTGCCCCGTCGTGCAAATCAATCAACGCGGCGGCTACTGTCGTAGTACCCAAGTCAATGGCAACGCCGAGAGGACGTTCGAAGGAATCGGCGGGCAGGACCGCGCGCAACGTCTCTTCCTCCCAAAGCACCCGGATCCGTCCGGCGCGGGAGGCAGCCGCGCGGGCCAATTCGCGGACGGTGCCGGTCGTTGCCTTGGGAATGCCTGTGCGACCGCAGGCGCGGGCAACGCGCTCAAGCAGCGAGACCTGGTCGTCCATGGCATCGGCATCGAGGGCGATGGTTTGCGCCGCAACGGCTCGCTCAAAGTCGCGCGGGAAAAGGTCTTCGCCGCCGAACGTTTTCACACTGACAGCAAGGCTGGGTGCGGGAACCTCGATGGTCGCTGCCTGCAACAGCACGGCCTTGCAGGCCAAACGCCAGCCGGCGGCGAGTTGTTCGGGGGTGAAAACCCGCCGATCGAACAGCGTTGCAGCCGGCACGCCGTCAGAAAATCGTACCCGGCACTTGCCGCACCGACCGTGCCCGCCGCACGGCTGCTCGATGCCAATGTCGGCACAGGCAGCGGCCTCGGCGACGGTGGTGCCAATTTCCACCGTCATGCGCCGGTTGTCGGGGGCAAAACAAACTTCACATTGGCCGATCATCGCCTGTATTTTCGCTCTCCACACATACAAAAACAGGACTCCCTTATCGGCCTGTGCGCGCACCGTCAACGGATTTTCCGGTCGCAAGCGGCGGACAAAAAGATCATCTTTCCCATTGATTTCTTGTTGGGCTTCAGCTAAACGCCTACAAGCGATGGTGGATTCTGCAGCGCTTTTTTGCGGCGCCGGATTTACGCAAACAACCACGCATGCCGGAACACGACTACTATTTGATTCTGGGACTCGATCCGAACGCCACCCAGTCGGAGATTCGGCGGGCGTTCCGCACCCTCGCCTTGCGCTATCATCCGGACCAAAATCCTGACAATCCTTCGGCCGAGGAAAAGTTCAAACTCATCACGCAGGCCTACCGCGTGTTGATAGACCCGAAACGGCGCGCCCACTACGACCGGCTGCGCAAGGCGGCCGAGGCGCATCGCGCCCGAACCAGCGGGCAGGCGCGGTCCGGCAGTTCGACACCCGCCACCGAAAGCAAAAGCGGTGTGCGGTCGCCCGGACAGGGCAAGCCCTCGGCGACGGCACCACGTTCCGGCTCGCCCGAAACCAAGCGGCCTCACACGCCGTGGTGGGAAAGCCACGGACCATTCCGTCCGCGCACGCCCACCCCACCTCCGTCGTCGCCGCCTCCGCCGCCCCCGCCGACGGGGCCGATTGACGGACGCAACATCGAAGTAGATATGACTATTTCGGCGGAGGTTGCGGAAAAGGGCGGACACCAGCCGTTGGCGCTGTCGCGCATAGAACCCTGCGCCCTGTGCGGCGGCAGCGGAGCCAAACCGGGTACGGCTACGCGCCCCTGTCCCGAATGCGGACGCACTCCTTCGCCAACCTGCCGCTTCTGCCAAGGACGCGGCATTCTGGCCGAAGTCTTCTGTCCGGCCTGCGACGGCCGCGGCAAAGCCAAAATAAAGAAAAACCTCATGGTCGTTATCCCTCCGCGTTCGCAGACCGGTCACCAATTGCTCGTCGCCGGCGAGGGATTTCCCGGAGAACGCGGCGGAAAACCGGGCAATCTGGTCGTGCGCCTGACCGTCAAACAGGAAGCGGACTATGAGCAGCGCGACCTGCACGTGTATTCAGAAGTCCATGTCACGCCCGCCATGGCCGCCATGGGCGGCATGGTTCGCATCAAAACCATGGACGGATGGACCGACTTGCAAATTCCGCCGGGAACGCGTTCGGGAACGATCTTCCGACTCGAGGGCAAAGGTCCGGTGCTGGAAAACAAAAGCCGCGGCGATCATTTCGTAACCGTGAAAATCATTTCCGTCTGATGCGGGGCCTTCTCCCTGTCCTGTTTCGACTGTCCGACAGTTGTCTGATGAACACAAACCCTCCGTCCGGATTGAACCTTGGTGCCACCGAATCGCTCCGACGCGCCTTGCAAGAACGCATTCAAGGCGAAGTGCGGTTCGATTCCCTCACACGCGCCCTGTATGCCACCGACGCCAGCGTCTATCAGATCATGCCTGCCGGCGTGGTCATTCCGCGCCGCGCCGCCGATGTCGTGGAAGTCATCCGCCAGTGTGCGCACCACGCCATTCCGATCACACCGCGCGGGGCGGGCACGGCCATCGGCGGACAGGCCATCGGTCCGGGCGTCATCCTCGACTTCTCCAAATACCTGAATCGCATCCTCGACGTGGATGTCGGCGAACAATGGGCGTGGGTCGAGCCGGGCATCGTGCTCGACGAACTGAACCAGTCGCTGGCGCGGTTTGGTCTACACTTCGCTCCCGATGTAGCCACATCCAACCGGGCAACGCTGGGAGGCATGATCGGCAACAACTCGGCGGGCGCGCGATCGCTGGTCTATGGGAAAACCTCGGATCACATCCTCGAACTCGACGTGGCAATGAGCGACGGGCGTGTGGTCCGCATGGGCGAATTGGACGCTGCGGCGTTCGACGCCAAATGCCGCGACGCGACTTTGGAGGGGCACTGCTACCGAACCGTTCGGCAACTGGCCCGCGACTACGCCGCCGAAATCGAGCGCCGTTACCCGAAGATCATGCGGCGCGTCGGCGGATACAACCTCGATGAGTTTCTTCCCGGCCGCCCGTTCAATCTTGCGCGTATGATGATCGGCTCCGAAGGGACGCTGGGCGTCGTGGTTGCCGCCAAAATTCGCCTGACGCCGCTGCCGAGAGCCCGTGTCCTGCTCGTGGTCCATTTCCACGACCAGCGCCCGGCGCTTGAAGCCACGTTGGCGGCCCTCGAACATCATCCGGCGGCCGTGGAGTTCATTGACCGCAACGTGCTCGACATGACCGCCGGCAACATCGAATACACGCGGCTCCGCGATTTCATCGTCGGCGATCCCGACGCCCTGCTGGCGATTGAATTTTTCGGCGAAAATCGCGACGAGGCGGTGGAAAAAATCGCGCGCCTCGAAGAGGATCTGCGCCGCCGCCGGTTTGGCTACCACTATCACCGCGCCCTCGACGGCCCGGCGCAAAAGCGCATCTGGAAATTGCGAAAGGCCGGTTTGGGGCTGCTCATGGCACGGCGCGGCGATGCCAAGCCCGTTGCGTTTGTCGAAGACCCTGCCGTCGCTCCCGAACGCTTGCCGGAGTTCATCGAGCGGTTTTTAAAAATCCTCGAACGCCACAATGCCGTGGCGGCGTTCTATGGCCATGCGTCGGTCGGTTGCCTGCATATCCGCCCGATTATCAACCTGAAAACGGAGGAAGGCATCCGACAGTTTACAGCGATTGCGGAAGAGGTTGCCGACCTTGTGGTCGAGTTCGGCGGCGCATTGTCGGCCGAGCACGGCGACGGGCGCGTGCGAAGTCCGTTTATGGAAAAAGTGTTCGGGCCGGCTCTGTGTGAGGCGTTTGCCGAAGTCAAACGCGCGTTCGATCCGCAGGGAATCTTCAATCCGGGCGTGATTGTTGCGCCCGATCCGCTAACGGCCAATTTGCGGTTCGGCGCCGGTTACGTCACGCCGGAAATCGAAACGACGCTGGATTTTTCGAGCGACGGGGGGATTGTACGCGCCGCCGAAATGTGCTCGGGTGTCGGCGTCTGCCGCAAACGCACCGAAGAGACCATGTGCCCGTCGTTTATGGTCACGGGCGACGAACAGCACAGCTCGCGCGGGCGCGCCAACGCCCTGCGGCTGGCCATGACCGGCAGGCTGGGCCGCGACGGCCTTGTCTCGCAGGAAGTCCATGACGCGCTCGATCTGTGTCTGGCCTGCAAGTCATGCAAGTCGGAGTGCCCCAGCCAAGTGGACGTGGCAAAGCTGAAGTTTGAGTTTCTGCATCAATACTACAGGCACCGCGGCGTGCCGCTTCGGGCAAAACTCTTCGGCCATATCGAGCGGCTGATGGCACTGGGCAGCGGTCTGGCCCCGCTTTCGACGTGGCTGGTGCGCAGCTGGCCGGCGCGCTGGGCCATGGAAAAACTGTTCGGTATAGACCGCCGGCGGCGCCTTCCACCCTTTGCCCGAAACAACTTCCTTCGCTGGTTCGCAGCGCGCGGCGGCAGGATCGGCGAGATTCCCGCGGATGCCGACCCGCACAAATCCGTCATTCTCTTTCATGATACTTTTCTCACGTACAACGAGCCGCAGATCGGCATTGCGGCGGTGCAATTGTTTGAACGATTAGGCTGGCGTGTCTTTCTGCCGGACAAGAAGTGCTGCGGCCGGCCCATGATCTCGAAGGGGCTGCTGGATGAGGCGAAAGCCAACGCCGCATACAATGTCGAGCGGCTGCATCCTCTGGTCGAGCGCGGGTTTCGGATTATTGGGGCCGAGCCCAGCTGCATTTTGACCTTCCGCGACGATTATCCCGACCTTCTGCGCGGCGACCTGAAGCGCAAGGCCGAGACGGTCGGTGCGGCCTGCCTGATGATCGAGGAGTTTCTCCACGACGCCCTTGAAAAGGGAATGATTACCTTGGGCGGGGCGAACGAAAAGGGCGGAATGGCCCAAAGTACAAAAGCAGGCGCACCCCGGCGCATCCTTTATCACGGCCATTGCCACCAGAAAGCGCTGGTGGGAACCGAGCCGGCCGTGGCCGTTTTGTCGCGCATTCCGAATGTACGCGTCGAAGACCTCGACTGCGGCTGCTGCGGCATGGCGGGGGCGTTTGGCTATGAGAAGGAGCACTTCGAGATTTCCCGGCAGATTGCCGAATTTCGCCTTCTGCCGACCATCCGCGCTGCCGGCGACGACGCCCTACTCGTTGCTTCGGGCACATCCTGCCGCCAGCAAATCCGCGACCTGACGGGAAAAGCTGTATGTCATCCGATTGAATTACTGGCCTCCGCATTTTTGACTCCGCAGTCCGCCGATAAGACCGCCAATTGATTATTTAGGCCCCAAAAAGACCGGCTGCCTTCGACGGCACAATCCTTGCTCTAAATCCCGTAGGCAGTCGAAAACGCTTTGGACTGCCCGCAAAGCGGACTGTGGCTGCGGCACATGACCTGTCTCAGCACAGGGGCCGAAGGTATCAACCCCGGACTGGGAATGTGCGCCAGACTATTACGCCGCTGGTTGAACACCTCATAAGCCCGCAAAGGGGTTGAATTCGAACGCTGCATTCGGTTGAGATTGTTTTTGTTTTGGGAAGTTCGCAAAAAAGGAGTGAAAAAATGAAGTCCAGCAGTTCCAAACCAAATCTCCTGCCATTGTGCGGGATTCTGTTTGCCCTCATGCTGGCCAAAACCCCCGCAGCAGGCCCTGCGTTGGAAACCCGCCTTGCCGGCCCGCCCCAATCGGGGTTGGCGAAGCCGTCGGGTAATCCGGCACTCGAAATTTCGCGCGAGCGATGGAACTTGCGGGGACTGGCGCGACCGGCGCCGCTCAAACTCACCCCCGAACAAAAAGCCTTGTTGCCGCCGCCCGACTGGATTGTGGTCTATCGGCCGGCCACCGGCGAACTCCGCTATGAGCCGCCGTCGGCGTTGCCGGAGAAACTGAAGGCGCTTGGGCCATCCAATTCCGTCCCGTCCCATCCGGGCGCGCTCGGAAAGACCCCTTCCCTGTTCAACATCATCGGCGAGGACGACCGCCAGCGAGTGTCGCCGACCACTGGCTTTCCTTGGCGCGCCATTGGCAAGATGTATATGGTTTTTCCCAATGACTCCGTTTGGGTCGGAAGCGGCTCTCTGCTTGACCCCTTCCACGTGTTCACTGCCGGACATAACCTTTACAATGCGGAGGAGGGCGGCTGGGTCAAAGAAGTTGAGTTCGTTCCCGGCATGGATGGCAACTATGCCCCGTTTAGTTCGGCTTGGGATGTCGAGGTGCGCGCGCCGTCGGGATGGGTCAGCGGTCAGGATCCCGATTTCGACTGGGGACTGATTACACTCGACCGCAACATCGGCAATCTCATCGGCTGGTTCGGCTATGCCTATGAGCCGGAGACCTATTATCCCAACCGCATGTTCAATTTGGCCGGTTATCCCGACGACCGCGATCAAGGCTTGGGGCTGTACTGGGATTCCAATATCGCCACCTTCGCCGATCAATATGCGCTCTACTACCTCATGGACACAGCCGGCGGACAGAGCGGCTCGCCCGTGTGGCGGTATATTCAGGCCCAAGACGTGCATCAGGTGATGGCCGTCCATGCGTATGGAGCACCGGATGAAAACAGCGGGACTCGCATCAATGCCTCGCTGTATGCCGAGCTGATGGCGACCATGACCGGCGATCCGCCTCCCCGCGATTACGCCGATCTGATAGACGACGGCGTGCAGTATGCCGGGTTTTCGCCGGCGGCGGTTTCGGCCGGTGCGCCCTTTGAGGTTTATTGCGATGTGCGCAATATCGGCACGACCACCACGCTGCCGTTCCTTGTGACGTTCTATGCTTCCACCGATCAGACCATTACTCCGGACGACCGTCCCATCGGCGCCGTGTACGTTCCGGCCTTGGTGCCGTTCACCTATGTGACCTGCCAATGGCAGGGGGCGTTTCCGGCAACGATCCCTTTGGGCAACTACTATGTCGGATGGATCATAGACAGCGGCAACTCGGTGGTCGAAATCAGCGAGACCAACAATACGGCTTTCCTGCCCACGCCGCTGACTGTGGGCACGGCGCCCAACTTGACCTTTGCTTACGCAGATTTCAGTCCGGCCGCTCCTGTGCAACTGGCCCCCGGCGACCCGCTGTGGCTGGCTGCGCATATCCAAAACGTGGGCGGAACGCCCGCGCAGCCGTTCTGGCTGGAATTTTGGGGATCGCGAACGGGTGGGCTGACGGTGTCGTATTTTCTGGCTAACTCCGCGCGACCGGGACCCATCAATGCCGGCGCAACTCATCCCTACTCGGCCTCGCTGCCCTTGTATGGACTACCCGATGGTCCCTATACGGTGGTCATCATGGCCGACCGGCCAAATGAGGTCGCCGAGTCGAACGAAAGCGACAACCGCGTGGTGATCGGCGGCAAGCGGCTTCTGGTAATCCGTCCGCAGACGAATGTGGACTTGCGGGTGGAAGGATTCGGATTCGGACCGAATCCGGCGTATTCGGGACAGACGTTGTCGCTCACCGGACGGGTGCGCAACGTCGGTACACAGGCCAGCGGGCCTTTCTGGATTGAGTTTTGGGGTTCACGCGACCGGCTCTATCCTTCGATGGATTTCTTCCTGTGTGACTCGATTGCCGTGTCGAACCTCGCTCCGGGCGCCGATGTGAATTTGGCCGGTTACGCCCGGACGCTCTATGGCGTTCCCTCGGGTGTTTTTATGGTCGGGTGTGTGGCCGACCGGCCGGATGAGATCAGCGAACCGGATGAAACCAACAACTACCAGTTTCTCGATGGCTATTATCTCAACCGTGCTCTGAGCGGCGTAGAATCGGGCGCCGGCAAGAACCAGCTGGCCGACTTGACCATTACGCTGGCCGACTTTGCGCCCAATGCACCTTATCAGGCGCCACCGGGTTCGCCTCTGACGTTGTGGGCACGCGTGGAAAACCGCGGGGCACAGAACGCCGGGCCGTTCTGGGTCGAGTTTTTCGGTTCGCGCACCGGCGGCATCTGGCTCGATGAATTCCTCGCCGATTCGGTCTTCGTTCCGGGGCTGGCCGCAGGCGCAGCCACCGATCTAGCCCTAAATCGCTCGCTTTACAGCATTCCCGACGGGCCCTATTCGGTTGTTGTTGCCGTGGACCGGCCGGGCATGGTGGCCGAGTCAAACGAGGCCAACAACCGGCGCGTGGTGGCGGGCAAGCGGCTGCTGACCATTCGACAGCCGACCCAAGCCAATCTGGTCGTCGAGGGGTTCTCGGCCGCTCCGAATCCGCTGCATCGCGGGCAGGCGGTGGTGTTCGGCGGCCGTGTGCGCAACGTCGGAACCCAGAATTCCGGACCCTTCTGGATTGAATTCTGGGTGACGCGAACACCGGATCAACCGCAATTGGATGCGTTCCTATGCGACTCGATCTTTGTTTCGGATTTGGCGCCGGCGTCCGCGGTTGAATTGAACCAGCACGCACGCACGGTTTATTCCCGCGCCCCGCTGGGCAGCGTCGGCATCATCTGCTTTGCCGACAAGACCGACTTGGTCAACGAGACGCACGAGGAAGATAACTACACGCTGATAAAGAACTTCCAGATTAGCCCGTGAGACCGAGCCTTTTTCGGATTGACACCCTGCCGCCGCAACCCCTATGATTTGCCTACATGAGCGTGTGAGATTCCTCCGGGCCGCGCGAGGATACTCTTCAGGAGCACTGATTTTGTTGAAGATAACACCAAGCCTTTTTTGCCGGGGAGCACAACCATGAAAAGCGAATGGTGGATTTATCTGATTGGGATTCTGATTGTGGTCGGCGGCTTGGCTTTCGGTGCCCACAAGTTTCGCCAAAAGTCGCATGAAAAATCCATTCAAACCCAAATGGCCCTGATCGAATCCCTGCAGGCAGAAAAACGCTATGCCGAAGCGTTGGATCAGGCCGCTGCCCTTGCTCCGCGCGTGAAGAATCCCGACGCCCAAAGCCGTCTCGAACGCCTGACGATCCAGATTCTCATGCGCATGGGCAAAACCGATGAAGCCCAAAAACGGGCAGAGGCTTTTCTGGCCGCCCGCCCCAAAGACCCGCATCTGGGCACCATCCATTATGTGCTCGGCAAAATTGCCTTGGAAAGGGACGGCAACCGCAAAAAGGCCGGCCAGCATTTCGAGACTGTGGTCACACAATACGCATCGGATCCCTCGTCGCCTGCCGCCATGCTGGGTCTGGCCAACCTTTATGTCATGTCGGGCGAGTTGCTCTCGGCCAAAGAGCGACTCGACCAGCTGATCGAAATGTCTCTGGAGGGCGAGTTGCGTGCAGGCGTTGAGAATCTCCTTGGCCAAGTCAACACGGAGATTCTTTTTTCGCAGATTCTGCTTCCGGGCGAGGAACTCTATACCATCAAGCCGGGCGACAACCTGATCAGCATCGGCAAGCGCTACCGCGTTGAGGCGGATTTGATCAAGACCGTCAATCGAATCCGCGATGAACGGCTTTTGCGTCCGGGCCAGCGCATCAAAATCCCCAAGCTGGATTTCTCGATCCTTGTCAATATCAGCGACAACACGCTGACGCTCTTCAACAATGGCAAGTTTTTCAAAAAATACCGCGTGCGAACAGGCCGAACAGCCGGCCTGACGCCGACGGGCCAGTTCCGGATTGTGGACAAGCTGAAGAATCCCTCATGGCTCGACCCGCAGACGGGGAAACTCTACAAGTCGGGCGACCCCCAAAACGAGCTGGGGAGCCGCTGGCTCAAGTTCGACCGACCCGGCTTGGGCATTCACGGCACCATTCATCCGGAGACGATCGGCAAATACGCCTCGCGCGGCTGTGTCGGAATGCTGGAAAAGGACGTGGAGGAACTTTACGATCTGATCCCCATTCGCACGCCGGTCACCATCATGGGCGAACGCCCCAAAATTGATTTCGGCGCAACGGAGACAACCAGTGAAACCAAACATCCTTAAGTTGGCTTTGCCGAAAGGAAGCCTTCAAGACGCCACGCTGGCACTGTTGCGGCGGGCGGGTTTTGCGTTCTCGGTCGGCGACCGTTCCTACAATGCGGTCTGCGATGATCCGGAAATCGAGGCCAAGTTGATCCGCGCCCAAGAGATTGCCCGCTATGTGCAGGACGGCGTGTTTGACGCCGGCTTGACCGGCTACGATTGGATCACCGAATGCGGTGCGAAAGTGGTCGAGGCATGCGCCTTGTCCTACTCAAAACAGTCGGCGCGGCCGGTTCGATGGGTGTTGGCCGTGCCCGAAAGCTCGCGCATTCGCAGGGTCAAGGACTTGGAAGGCAAACGCGTGGCCACGGAACTGGTGCGCGTGACCGAGGCCTATTTGCGCAAACACGGCGTGAAGGCCGAGGTCGAGTTCTCGTGGGGTGCAACCGAGGCCAAAGCCCCCGACCTTGCCGACGCCATCGTCGAGGCAACCGAAACCGGATCGTCGCTGCGCGCCAACAAACTGCGGATTATCGAGACGATTCTCGAATCCACGCCGCGCCTGATTGCCAACAAGTCCAGCTGGGCAAACCAGTGGAAGCGGCGCAAGATTGAAAATCTTGCCATGCTTCTCGAGGCGGCCATTGCCGCCGAAGGCAAAGTTGGTTTGAAGCTCAACTGCCGGCGAAAGGTCTTGCCCAAGGTCACCGCCATTTTGCCGGCTATCACAGCGCCGACCATTTCGACGCTCAGCGATCCGGAGTGGGTGGCGCTCGAAACCATACTGGATGAATCCGTCGTCAAGAGGATTATCCCCGATTTGCGCCGTGCCGGTGCCGTCGGCATCATCGAGTATCCCCTGAACAAGGTGATCTATTGAGGGGAAAGAGACATGACGGGGAAAAAGAAGCATGATCAGGAGAAGAGCCGGACGGGGCGGGTTGCCGAACCACCTGCACCTGCCTATCCCGCATCCTTGTCGGGAATCCCAGACACGCAACCCCCAGACAACGTCGCCGACCGCTCGAAATGGCCGCCAAAACTGAAACGGCTTGTGGAAGAAAGCTTTCCTGAAGAGGGAAAAGAAGAACGAATAAAACGGGCTCGCGAACTGGTCTTGATCCCGCAGGGGGAAGATTTGTGTTTCGAGGAATTTCGATACTACGCCGAGGATGCCGATCTTGAGTATGACCTTTGAAGATATTCAGAACGGCGAGCCCATATACTTGGACGCAAATGTTCTTCTGTACTGCATCGGCAAAAAATCGCGCAGCTGTCTTCGCCTCTTTCAACGGTGCATGGATAACGAAGTCCTTGGCTTTACATCCGCGACGGTCCTTGCCGAAATGTGTCACCGTCTTATGTGCTTGGAAGCAAAAGCTGTTGAGGGAAAGCAAGCCATCAATGCCAAGTATCTTAAATCTCATCCTGAATTGGTGCAACGCCTCCGGTTGTGCAATGCAAACATCCAGAATATTGTTACCAGAGGAAATCTCTGCATTCTTCCCGTTACCGCCGACCAAATTGCCCGTGCCCAAACCTTCCGCCAACAATACGGTTTCATGACTAATGATTCGATTACACTGCAAATTATGATGGACAACGGCATTTCATCCATTGCCACAAATGATGCGGATTTTGAACGCGTCGAAGGCATTCGCGTCTTCAAACCGAGCGACATTCCATGACTACTCTTGCCGTCATCCCTGCGCGCTACGCGGCCACGCGGCTGCCCGGAAAACCCCTTGCCGACATTCACGGCAAGCCGCTCATCCAGTGGGTGGTCGAGCGTGCCCGCACCTGCCGCCATATAGATCGCGTCATTGTCGCCACCGACGACCGGCGCATTTATGACGCCGTGCTCGCGTTCGGCGGCGAGGCGCGCATGACCTCGCCCGACTGCAACTCCGGCAGCGACCGTATCGCCGAGGTCATTCGCACTCTGCCGTGCGACCTCGTGGTCAACATTCAAGGCGACGAACCCATGATCGCCACCGAGTCGGTGAACCTTGCCGTCGAGGCCCTTCTGCGCGATTCCGACTGCCCGGTCTCAACCGCCAAGGTTGCCATCTACGACCGTGCCGAATACGAATCCCCCCACGCCGTCAAAGTGGTGACCGACGCGCGCGGCTATGCGCTCTATTTCTCCCGCTCGCCGATTCCCAATCGCATACGAACCGGTCCGGACGCCGCGCCCGACGGCAAGACGCTGTGGGGTTACAAGCACCTCGGTCTTTATGTGTACCGGCGGCAGGCATTGTTGGATTTCGTTTCGTGGCCGCCGTCGCCGCTGGAACAAACCGAAAAACTCGAACAACTGCGCTATCTGGATCACGGCTACCGCATCCGCGTTGTCGAAACGCCGTTCGATTCGGTCGGCGTGGACACACCGGAAGACCTCGAACGAGTGCGCGCTCTATTATCCATGTAGGAGGTTGCAGATCCGTCCATGGCCCGTTTTATTTTCATCACCGGCGGCGTGGTGTCCTCACTGGGCAAAGGCATCACGGCCGCCTCGATCGGCACGCTCTTGGAAGCCCGCGGTTTCAAAGTTACGCTCCAAAAACTCGATCCCTACATCAATGTGGATCCGGGAACGATGAGTCCCTTTCAGCACGGAGAGGTCTATGTGACCAACGATGGCGCCGAAACCGACCTCGACCTCGGCCACTATGAGCGCTTTACCACCGCCAAAATGAGCCGTGAAAACAACGTTACCACCGGCATGGTTTATTTCACCGTCATCGAACGCGAGCGCCGCGGCGACTTCCTCGGCGGCACCGTCCAGGTCATCCCCCACATCACCGACGAAATCAAAGCGCGCATTCTCCGCGTGGCCGAACGCAGCAACGCCGAAATTGTCATCACCGAGGTCGGCGGCACCGTCGGCGACATCGAAGGCCTGCCGTTTCTCGAAGCCATCCGCCAGATGCCCTTCGACGTCGGGCGCGAAAACGTTCTCTACTGTCACGTCACGCTGGTTCCCGTCATTCACGCCGTCGGCGAGATCAAAACCAAACCCACGCAGCACAGTGTGGCCGCGCTGCGCGAAATCGGCATCCAGCCCGATTTCCTGATCTGCCGCACCGAACGTGCACTGCCTGATGGGCTGCGCCAGAAAATCGCCCTCTTTTGCACCGTGGACCCCGCCGCCGTCTTCGAAAACCGCGATCTCGCCACCATCTACGAAGTCCCCATTGCGCTCCACCAGCAGGGCCTTGACGATCTGATCCTGAAACGCTTTGGTCTGCAAACCCGCAAGCAGGACCTCAAAGATTGGACACTGCTCGTCGAGCGAATCCGCCGTCTTTCCGACGAGGTACACATTGGTCTGGTCGGCAAATACACCAGTCTCCACGACGCCTACAAAAGCGTCTGCGAGGCCTTGTATCACGGCGGCTATCACAACAACGTCCGCACCGTCATCGAGTCCATCGAATCGGACCACCTGACGCCCGAAACCGTTGAAAGCCGCCTTGCCCATCTCGACGGGATTCTTGTTCCCGGCGGTTTCGGCCAGCGCGGCATCGAGGGCAAAATCCTTGCCGCCCACTTCGCACGAACGCGCGGCGTCCCGTTCCTGGGCATCTGCCTTGGCATGCAGTGCGCCATGATTGAATTCGCCCGCAATGTCTGCCACCTCGACGCCGCCAACAGCACCGAGTTCGACACCCAGGCGCCCCATCCCGTCATTGACCTGCTGGCCACGCAGCGCTCGATCACCCAAATGGGTGGCACCATGCGCTTGGGTGCCTATCCGTGCGTCATCAAGCCCAACACCCGCGCCCACCGCATCTATGGCCTGACCGAGATCAGCGAACGCCACCGCCACCGGTTCGAGTTCAACAACAAGTATCGCGCCCTTTTCGAGGAAAACGGCGTGGTCTTCTCCGGTCTGTCGCCCGACGGCAATCTCGTCGAAATGATCGAACTGGCCGACCACCCGTGGTTCATTGCCGTGCAGTTTCATCCGGAGTTCCAGTCGCGCCCGCTCAATGCACATCCGCTCTATGCCAGCTTCATTACCGCGGCGAAAGCCCATCGCGCAGCGCGAGAGAAGGTAGGGGTCGCGGATTAGGTCCATTGTGTGCGGAAGGCCGTAGCCGCCGGCCGACCACCCGTCTGCCCATGCCCTTGTCCCAAAGCTCAGCGCGAGAGACAGTGACTGCCCCACTTCCGTAACCCAAAATGTTGATGCCTATTATCCCCTGTTTGCGCCGCCTGCCTAAAAACGAGCATCCCTCATATCGCAAATCCTTGAATGTCTGCCGCCTCGCAACAACCGGAATGGGTTGCGATTGACAGAAGGTTCGCATGTGAATATACTTTACGGAGCGGGCAATAACACTTCAAACCCAAGCCCTTGCCCGCCCGTTGATTCCGCGTCCATGGCGATGTTTTTTGCCGGAATGCCGAATCCAAAAAGACCACCCGGAGTGTGATATTTGGTTGACGCCCACGAGGCAGCGGTATAGACTTTTTTTTGAAGGCAGGGTGAACAGGGCGGAGAAGAAAGGCTCCGGCGGTGTGCGTGTGATGAGTCTGCGTCAAATGCATCGGCAAAAAGTCGCAGGGTTTTCCCTGATCGAAACCCTGACTGTTCTGATTATTATGGGGGTTTTAACCTCTTTCGCCGTGGTTGTCTATGGGGGCTACCGCCGCGCGGCGCGGGCAAAAAGCGCAGCCCGCCAGTTTGAGAATCTCTTCAACACCGCCCGCGCGCTGGCCATCAATCAGAACGCCTATTTTCAGGCGGTGATTGACCCGAATACGTCGGGATTGTGGATTGATCAGGTGGACGGAAGCGGCCGGGTGGTCGCCCCGAAGATCACCACGCCGGAAATCTGGTCGGCTTATGTGCGGCTGGTCGAACTTTCGGTCAATGGTGTTCCCGCCCCGCCGGTCCTGACGCGCATCCTTTTTCGCCCCAACGGCACGTCGGACGCAGCGCGGCTGGTTCTGTTTTGCGAAGGGGGAACAGCCAATGCGGCGGGGGAATTCCTCACGGTCAAACTGTATTCCCCCACTGCGCGCAGCCGCACGTTTGCGGGAAACCGCCCCTGAAGCACACGGAATGAAGGAAGAGGCATGAATGCGGACAGAAAGGATTTTCAGTAATCTTACAAACAGGGGCGCCGGCCGGCAGGCAAGGGCGGGCTTTTTGGACAAAGCCGCAGCTGATTGTTTGCCGACAAAATACCGATTGGGTGACCACCGCAGAAACCCTACCATATCGGGCCTTCTGAAGGCGTTTTCCCTTCGCCGCCTGACCTCATTTTCGCTTCTCGAAGTGTTGATTTCTCTGGTCATCCTGTTGGTGGGCATTCTGGCAATCCTGCTGTATTTCCCGAATGTCTTGCGGGCCAATGACCGTTCGATGATGCTGTCGGAGGCGGCTTTCCTGGCGCAGCGCAAGGCCGAGGAGATTCGGCGCGATGCAGACCAGGCCCGACGGCTTATAGCAGAAATTCGCAGTCGGACCGTCCCGACGGCGCCTGTGGTCTTCCCCGAAAACCCCAATCTTGCATATAGTTTCTGCGGCGTGTCGCTGTTGGACCCGACCGATGATCCGGGGGATCCGACCGATGACCGCGGCGTGCCGCGCATCATTGTGCAATATGCGCAAGGCTCTCGGGCAGACAGCCGCCCGTTGTATGAGTTGCGGTTCAACGAATAGGGGTTTCCCCGAAAGCGGATATGTGGTCGTGAAGCAGATGGACAACGTGGACGTGGAAGCGCGAAAACGGGTTGGCGTTGCGCTGCGGAGAGACCCCGCCTCCGGCGCGGGATGGACTCTGGTCGAGTTGCTGGTGGCCTTGGCCGTCGCCATGGTGTTTCTCGGCGGCGTTACGGCGGCCTTCATTCAAATTCTCCGCATCAGCGACCGCTCCGAACGCATGAGCGAAGCCTACCAGAACGCGCGCGCGGCCGTCGAGACAATCGCCATTTCCATCAAAGGCGCCGCCATTGTCGCTTCGCAATCCGCCCAACACTTTCAAGGCGTCAATGTGCCGACCCTCGCGGGCGACCGGATAGACAATGACCGGGATGGCCGGATAGACGAGGAACAGCCCAACGGGCGGGATGACGACGGCGACTGGGCGCGCCAGCACAACGACCGTCATGCGCAAATCGGCACCGGGTATGAGCGGGCCGCATGGGCGGGACGCGCGGATTTGGGCGATGAACTGGTAGACGAAGATTGCGTGTTTCATAACGACCAACTGGCTTTTCTGGTTTTTCCCAACCGCCGGATTCCCGGCAGCCGAAGCGAAATTGTCTCGTTTTCGATCGGCTCATGGGAAGGAGAAAACCACGTGCTCTTGCAGCAGCGGCTGCCCAGTCCCGGTTCAGGCATGCCGGCCGAAATTGCCCCGTTGGCTCATAATGTTCTCGGTCTTAACTTTCTATACTGGGACGCCAACAGTGCCGAGCCGTATTGGACGGAAACATGGGATGCCTTGGCGGGGAATTTCCCGCCGCCCGGACTTGAACTGCCGGCCTCGGTGTATATCTCGGTAACCGTATATGCCGGCGCCGTCCCGCTCGAACAGGTCGGACCGGGCCAGCCGCTCGAAGTTGTTACGTGTTCCACTATCGTAAATATTGAGTCGGTCATCCACGACCCGCGGTATGAAACGATGGTCAGACCTGCACGGTAGCAGGCAAGCGAGGACGCGCACTCCATGACGAGCGGGATGAACAACATCGAACGGAAACAACGGCGCGGCTCGACGCTCATCCTCGTTCTGGCCCTGCTTTCCATCCTGATCTTGATTGCCGCCACATTGTCCTACACGGCGCGGCTCGAAGAAATCACCTCGCGCAATTTTGCCGACGGCATTCAAGCGCGCATGGCCGCCCAAACCGGCGTGGGCTTTTTCTTCGCTTCCGTGGACGGCCGCACCTCGCCGGTTTCCACGGTGCAATTGGCCGGTCTGCGCAATGGCGGCGAACTCCGCCCGCAAGAGCCCGCCGCATCTTGGATGGCCTCGCGCGGCCCATCCTCTCCACTGCCGCCGACCGGTTCTGCCGGCACGACCTCGCCGGCCATGTCGAGAACCGCCATGACGGTCTTGACCACGCCCGGCGGCCAGAGCCGCCCCGCGCGCTTTTCCAACATGAGCGCCGTAGCGACCGACCTTGCCCAAATCAGCATTATAGACGAGGCCAGCAAGATCAACATCAACCAGATGGGGTCGTGGGCCGAATTGCGTCGCGCCGACGCCGGTCTCAATACCCCCCAAGCCAATGCGGCCGACACCTCGGCTTCGGGTGTCCGGCCGATTGCACTGGCCGATGCATTATATGCTGTTTTGTCTTCCCCCGAAGTGCGCTATCGCGGCGCATCTCCCGACATGGCCCGCAGCCTCGCCCGCGCCATTCTCGCCTATCGCTACGGCCCTGACGGCCAACCCGGAACCGCCGGTTTCGACGATGACGGCGACGCTGCCGTTCTCGCCGGCGACGGTCTGGACAACGACAGCGACGGCCAAGTGGATGAGTCGGGCGAGGGAACCGACGAAGCCGACGAGTTCGTGGCCGACCCGCGTCTGCCTGCACGCGGCGACGACCAGCCGTTCCGCCAAGTCGAGGATTTGCTGCGGGTGTCCGGCGTAACGCCCGCCCTTTTCAACGCCTTGCGGCCTTATGTCACGGTCTTTTCCGTCAGCGAACGGCGCGTCGGCAACGAACGCGGTGCGCCGGCACAGTTGGACCTGAATGTGGCAACGGCCGAGGAAATCCGCGACCGGTTGCGCGCGGCTTTCCCCTATATGCCCGTCGAGACCCTCGCGCAATTTGCCGCCAACGTAGTGGACTATCGCGATGCGGACTCCAGCCCGACCCTCCTCTACGTCGAGTCCTCGCTCGATCCCATCTTCGGAACCGAAGTCACGCCGGTCATTTCGGAAGTTTATCCCGACTCGGTCACCGACGACGTTTTCGGCGATGATGGCGAATACATTGAAATCTATAATCCGTACGATACGCCCCTTTCGCTGTCGGGATGGACATTGCGGATCAACTCGGCCCAGCGCGTGATGTTGCGCGGCACTTTGGTGCCCGGCGGCTTTCTCATTGTCACGGACGATTACAACGGGCGCGTGGATGAACAAACCGAGCCGCGCCAGCCGGGCGCCGGCTCGTTCTACGATGTCTTCGGCGTCGTGCCCAACGCCAGCAATCATCTGATGATCGAAAATCCGAATCTGGACATTCCCAATCAGTCCGGAGTTGTTGAGTTGTTCGACAAGTCTGGGAACCTTGTGGACCGGTTCCGCTATGGGGGAGACGCAGCGGGCGGCCTGCGAAGAAGCTACCAACGCAAGGATCCGCGTATTCGGGTCGAACAGGTCGCCCGCTGCACACCATACACAGTCCCCGGCTGGTCGGACATTCAGCGGGGCCGTGTGATTGCGTGGAATCTGATTTCGGCCTCCAGTATCAAAAACGCGCCGTTCCAAAGCGCCCTTGAGCTGTTCAACATTTCGGCTGTTGTGGCAGGGGGCGGGTCGGCCGACAATCTTGAATGGCGTACGCCGCAAGTTGGCCGTACGGACGGCTTGGCTTTTACTGAAGCGATTGTGGACTTGTTCACCGTCTGGACCGACGGACGGGCGCGCCAAATCCAAGCGGCGGCGGTGATGTCGAACGCAAGCCCGACGACGCTGGCGCAGACCCTGTCAGCGCGCACGCCGGCCGGCGGCGGTGTCTCCATAGGCGAGTGCGGCCGGATCAACCTGAACACGGCGCCGGCTCCCGTGCTGCGCGCCTTGCCCGGAATCACGTATGCCCAAATCGAAACGCTCCTGACGCGCCGGGCCAATGCCGCCCGCACCGACGCGGCGGGATTGCCGGCTCCTTACGAGCGACTCAGCGAATTGATCGCGGACGAGGAGTTTTGGGGCGGGGCGCCGCTTTCCACACGGCTGAACCGTCTCAGCCGGTGGATCGGCACGATTCATTTTTCGTCGAATGCCTACACACTGATCAGCGAAAACCGGGCGGAACCGCCCAGTGGGCCGCGTCTGGCCAGCCGGTCCAAGGTCGAGACGCTGATTTCAACCGACCACGATCAAAATCAAGTTGTCGTTTGGCGGTATGTGGAATAAACTAAGGACAGAACGACCGAAGTTTGGGGTCAGCGTTGGAAAAAGATACAAATAATCAGTTGACAGTTACAAGGAATGGGCATAAACAAGTCCCTTGTAAGGATGTAAATTAGCGCGGGCGCTGGAAATGGGATAGGATGTTGGGGAACATGACAACGCGCAGGCAAACCGGCTTCACCTTGGTTGAAATCCTCATCGTGGCGGCCTTAATGTCGCTTCTGGCCGGAATTGCCGCCATTAATATCCAGCGCGCCTATGTGGACAACCAGCGGAAGGCGACCTACGGCGAAGCGTACAACATAAAAACCGCCCTATGCTTTGCATTCGAGGACATTGGCCTGTATCCGAAGCTTTGCTTTCTCCAGCGCCCCATTTTGTATCTTGCCCCTCCCACCTATGCTCCATTTACGCAGCCGGGCGGCCAATTGGTCAGCGGCTTTGAGTATATGGGATACGAGGTGAATCAATCGCCGACGCTGGTTCAGCGGGTGGTCAACAACTGGGCGAAAGGGATGGGCTCGCCGGGCTACTTTTCGGCCGGGTCGGGCCGGCGGGGACTGTTTCAAGGGCGGCGGGGCGGCATGTGTTTGATGGAAATTCCCGTGGACATTTATTCCAACCCCGTCTTGGCGATGGGCGAAAACCGACCCGTCTATGAATGGCCGTCCGACCCATGGGGCCGGCCGTATGTGGTCTATATGCTTCGTCTGGCGGGCATGAAGTCCAACGGATTGCCCGATGTCCGGTTTGTCAACAGCTACTCGGAGACGGCTAATTATGCATTGGCCGTGGTCAGCTACGGCCCCAACGGCATCCCCGGCGGCCGCGACGACTATGATGCGGCCACGCTCAACCAAGGCTTCCAGTTGCGGCTGTACGATCGCTCGACCATTCCGGGCGTGGATTTTCGCGCCCTGCGGCCGCAGGAATACACGGCGGCGCGCTGCGAGGCATGGAGTTTCACCAAACTGTTGGGCACTCCCGGGCCGCTGGCCTATCCCGGCGTAATAGATGAAGGCTCCGATGACATTGTCGTGGAGTTTTAGGCAACAAAGACCAAGAGGCGCAGATCACGTGAAACGGTTCAGACAGACACTGGAGGCGGCGAGGCGCGGATTTACGGCCATTGAAATCTCGATGGTTATCACCGTCATCGCCATTCTGGCATTGCTGATCATCCCGTTGTTCCGCGATCGCGTTGAGGCGGCTCGACGCGCGGCGGCGCAGGCGGAGATTCAGACTTTCGTCAAGGCCGAGCAGTTGGCGTTTGCCGACACCGGCTTTTACTTCCGTCTGCAGGATTTGGACAACACGCAAGAGTATAATGATCCGCCTGTGCGGCCCGACCAGGAAGTGCCGATTGCCTGCTGGAACCGCCCTCTGACGCAAGAAGAACGGCGAAAGTTGCATCTTGGGCCGGCGTCGTGGAAAGGCCCCTATATCACCATCAACCGGTTCAAGTATATGGAGTTGCGCAATGCAATCGTCGGGCTGCCGGAGTTTTTTTGGAGCTATGCCGGACGTGGCGGTCCGATTATGAACATACTGACGCCCGGAGCGGCCGACTGGTGGCCCGATCCCAATGTGCCCATCGCCAACATGGGCGACCATCCGGATGACCGGATCTTGGTGGACCCGTGGGGGACGCCGTATCTGTTTTTCGGAACCGGTCGGTTGAATGAGGAAGGCGGGACATTTACGGCGCAAGAGAGTGCTTTCGGAAACGCCGCCGTGTTCTGTCTCGGCCCCGACGGACTGCCCGGTGCGGGGACTTTGTATCAGGGCAACCCGACCACGCTCCTGCGCGAGTGGGCCATAATCGGCTACGGCGACGACTATAGTGCGTTCTTTTAGGAGATGCGAGGATGCGGCCTTTGAATAGACATCGAGCCCCGGTTGGCTTTAGCATCATCGAGCTGTTGATCGCGGTCATAATCATCGGCATCCTCGTGGCGATCATCATTCCGGTGTTGTTGCGGAAAGCCGAGGATGCACGAATCGCCGCCGCCGAATCCGACCTTGAACACTTGCAGGCGGCGTTGGAGCGCGCCTACATTAACACGGGCCACATTTTCCGTTTCTACGTCCTTGACGACCTTGAAGGCGGCGACGGCCGCTATACGCCGGGCGACTTGAGCGATCTGGACGGCGTGCGCGACGAGGCAAGCAATCCCACGGTGATAGACCCCACGCGGATGTTTATTGATTACAAAACCGGCCTGTTCGATGCCAACTACATCACGCTGTACAACCGGCTGTCGCGCAATGAAACTGACTTTGGCTGGGGCGGACCCTACATAAATTTCAGCCGGATGAAAGACGTGGATCTGAACGACATCCCGGAAGACCCGTGGGGTGAAGAGTATCTTCTGTTCACACCGGAAGGTGTGGTCAATCAGGTCAACGGCACCATCGAAACATGGTACACCTTTGTTGCGCGCGACACGGGCGCCAATATCACCATCTATCGGCCCTTCTTCGACCGTTTCACCATCCTGTCGAAAGGGCCCAACGGTGCGCCCGGCGATGGCACCGCTTTCAATGCCCGGTTCGGTCAGGGAGATGATCTGTTTCGGCAATTCTAAAGGAGACCTCATATAACCCGCCGGAAATGCGCGGGACATGCAATCGAGGAAACCCAGAGCGAGTCCAACTATAGATCAAGGAGCAAGAGACGACATGAAAACCGCAATGCACCGATTCCGCCGCGGCCCTCGCGCCGTCACGCTGACCGAGCTGCTCGTGGTCATCGCCATCATCGGCTTGCTGGCCACCATCGCCATCCCGGTCTATCTCAACAAAATGGAACTGGCCCGCGTGCGCACCGCCCAGCTGGAGTGCAAAGAAATTGCCTTGGCCGAGGAACAATGCGCCATTCTGCACGGCTACTATGTCCCCATCCAAGTGCTTGACGATGTCCGCGAGGATCCGGGCGGAGCCTCCATTCCCGTCGCCGACTCGCTCCTGAACGAGTCCATGAGCAACGTGTATCTGATTGACCCGACTATCCGGGCGAGCGATCAGGCCACGTTCGGCCAGCTCACGTTGGCCGACCAGATTTTCCCCCGCGTCCAGGAACTGGTCCTGACGTGGCAGGGTCCCTTTCTCAACGCGCAGCGGACGTACAGAAGCCCCCTGTCGGTCGGGACTATCCGCAATACCGACGTGCGGCGCGATTATCCCCTCGATCCGTGGGGCCAGCCCTATCGCTTCTTCTCGCCCGTGGGGGTCATCGGCACCACCGCCTTTGAGGTCAACTTGAACAACATGGACACCGATTCATTTAGCGACGGCCGCATCTTTGTGCGCTCCGGCGTCCTTGATCCCTACGACCGCTATGCCATCGGCAGCCTTGGCCCCAATCAGGTTTTCGACCAACCGGGCACACTGGGCTACGACGACATTCACTACGAGTTTGGGTTCAATCCCGATGTCACGGCGTGGTTGCGGTTTATTCGCTGATCCAGCATGGACGTGAGGCACGGTTCAAGCGGCAGGATATGCACAGATGAAACGCTCGACTGAGGGCATAACGATTCTTGAACTTCTGGTGGTGTTGGCGATAGTGGGTCTTCTGGCCACGATCGCCTACTCGGTCTATTCGGGGCATATTTTTCGCGCCAAAGTGGCCGCCGCCGCAACACAAATCCACGAACTTGAACTCGCCATTACTCAATATGAAGTGGACACGGGGCAGTATCCGCCCAGCAGCTCGGGAACCCGCCTTGCGCCCGGCCCCATTGATCCCATCAACGATCCGGGCTTGGGCGCCATCGGCTGTGGCTATCTGGTCACCTGCCTGACGGCCAGCCTCAGCGGCAACCCTTACAGTCCGATTGATCCGCGATGGCGGGGGCCCTACATCGAAATCAATCAATCGCGGGTCGGCGACGTTTTCGGGCAGCCGCTCGACCCCACGCAAAATGTGATCCTCCCCCAAGTGCAGCTGCTCGATCCTTGGAATACGCCCTATCACTATATTCGCAGCGCCGACTATGCAACCTACGGCGGCACGCGCGTTCCCACCACCAGCCCGTTTGCCGCCGAAGTCTGGTATAATCCCTCCACCTTTCAGATTGTCTCTTACGGGCCCAACGGTTCATCCCAACCCCGTCCTTATTTGGGAACCGACTACGACGACATCTCCAATTTCCGCTATTGAAATTGAACCGGCGTGGTGCATAGCGTTCAGGCGCTGACACGGCGCAGGACAGGCTTTTGCGCCTCAGCTATTTGAACGAAAGGACTTGCCATGAGCACATTTCTGTCTCGCCGCCAGTTTGCGCGCCAAAGCGCCGCATGGATGGTGGCCGCTGCGTCGGGCGCGGCCTTGGGCACTCAATCGGGTTGTTCGCGACTCACCGCCCGGCGTTCAGGTGCCGCCACCCCGGTCAAGCGCGTCAGTCGCACCGGACAACCGCGATCGTTCCGCTTTTCCATGCTGGATGCCGCGGGAAAACCCATGGGCGAATGGCAGCGGAAATCCCTTTACGCCGCCGATCTGCACTTCGAGCCGGAACGGCAGAAAAACACGCTGCAATCTGACGGCACCATTGAGATCACTACTTCGATTCCCGCCTGTTCGTTTCACGCCAAAATCCCCGTGGCCGGCTTCGGCGATGTTTGGGTGATTGCCGACAACGAGGGGGAAGGCTATGGAACAGCGACGGAGAGAGTGCTGGATTTTGTTGCGGAGGTCGCGCGCAGCCGCCGGACCGACGTGGCGCGTTTTCTCAAGGCGCACCCGCAGGTGCCGTTTTCGCGGGAATGCCGCGACCGCCTTCAGGCCGCTGAAGACGCTCTGGCCCGAGCAACGCGGGCCGCAGGCGGCGATGCCGCGCGGCTCCACATGGAAGCCCTCTCGCACGGCTTGTGGGCCGGCGAACTGGCTGTCGTTGAACAGGCGCGTCATGCCATCGCCAACATGAAGCCCCGCCGCGATTTCCTCTTCGGCTGCAATACGTTCCAATACAAACCCGGCACCCCTTACGCCGAGCTGTTTCCGCAGGTCATGAACTATGGCACGCTGCCGTTTTATCTGGGCTCGCTCGAGCGGGTCGAAGGCCAACCCAACTACGACCGCGTGGACACCATCCTGCAGTGGTGCGAAAAAATCGGCATCCGGCCCAAAGGCCATCCCCTCTGGTGGGGACATGAAGCCGGAATCCCGCGCTGGCTGAACGGGGCCGACTGGCCCGACGCCCGCCGCCATTGCATCCGCGTCGTCGGCCGCAGTGTTGAACGCTACCGCGGGCGCATTGACTGGTGGGATGTCATCAACGAGGCCCACGACTGGGCCAACGGGCTGAACCTGACGCAGGATCAGGAAATCGAGATCACGCGGATTTGTTGCGATACTGCACGGGCGAAAAACGACAAGGCTCTGGTCGTGGTCAACAACTGCTGTCCCTTTGGCGAATATGCGGCCCAAGGCCACGTCTACAAAGGCCCCGTCCATGAGCGCGTGTTCACGCCTCTGGCCTACCTCGAACGCCTGATCGAAAGCGGTGTCGAGTTCGACGTGGTCGGCGTGCAGATTTACTTCCCGGCGCGCGACATGATGGCCATCGGCAAATTGCTCGACGAGTATCAGCGCTTCGGCAAGCCGGTGCATGTGACGGAGCTGGGCGTGCGCAGCGATCCCGGCCGCGGCGGCGTCGAGTGGCATGAGCCCTACAGCGAAAAGATTCAGGCCGACTGGATGGAGTGGTTCTACACGCTTGCTTATGCGCGGGAACAAATCAAAGCGATCACGTGGTGGGACTTTGCCGAGCCGGGCTTCATCCGTTCGGGTGCGTTTCTGGATGAAAACCAACGGCCGCGCGAAATCTTTCATCGCCTTAAAGCCCTCAAAAAGTCTTGGGGCTTGGCGTCGTAGCCGCCGCGGCGGGAATGCGGCTGCACGAGGCATTTTGCCTTGCGAGGTTTGAAGTTGCTGCCCCCATCAGATCGCTGCACTCCCCTGCTGCGCGCGCGCAACGAGGTTACCGTCCATCTCGATGCCTTGGCGAACAATCTTGGTGCGATTCGCGCGCGAATTTCTCCCGCCCGCCTGCTGCTCACCGTCAAAAAAGATGCGTATGGCCATGGTCTGGCCGAGGTGTCCGCAACGGCGCAAAAAGCCGGCGCCGACTATCTCGGCATCGCTTCCATTGGCGAGGCGCTCGCCCTTCGACAGGCCGGCGTTGGGCTGCCGATCCTCGATCTCGGCCTTGCGCTGCCGGAGGAAATCGAACCGGCTCTGGAATACGGCATTGAGCTGACGGTGGCCTCTTTGGACGACGCCCGGCAAGTTTCCGAGGCCGCCGCGCGCCTCGGCCGCCGCGCCCGTGTCCATCTCAAAGTGGATACCGGCATGGGCCGCCTTGGCCTGTTGCCCGAACAACTGACCGGCCAGCTGGATGCTCTGGCCGCCCTGTCCCATCTCGACTGGGTTGGTCTTTACAGCCACCTTGCCGACGCAGCGGGGAATGCGACCCTGACCAACGCGCAGTGGAGCCGCTTCCGCGCGCTGGCCAACTCTATCTCGGCGTGGATTCCCTTCCGGCATTTGGGCGCCAGCGCGGCGATTGCCAAAGCCCATCTGCATTTTGACATGCTGCGTGTGGGAATTGCAGCCTATGGAGCCGATCCCGACGCGCCGGAATTCGAGCCGGTGATGACGTTCAAAAGCCGTCTCGTTTTTATCAAAGATGTTCCCGCCGGCTGCTCGATCAGCTACGGCGCCACTTATGTTACGACGGAGCCGACGCGCGTCGGCGTGGTGGCCGCCGGCTATGGCAACGGCTATCCGCGCCGCGTGTCGGGCCGCGGCCATGTGATGATCGCCGGCCGTCCGGCGCCGATTCTCGGTCGGATTTGCATGGATCAGATGATGGTCAATCTGAACCGGCATCCCGAAACGAAGGTCGGCGACGAAGTGCTCTTGTTCGGCCGCAGCGGAGAAAACGCGCTGCCGGTCTGGCAAGTGGCCCAGTGGGCCGAGACCATATCGTATGAGGTCCTATGTTGCGTAGGGATGATGAATCCGCGTCAGTTCCTGCCGGTGGAAACGGTGCACAAACCATGAGCGGGCCATCGCCCTGCAAAGTAGCGCCAATTTGTGGGCCGCCTGTTCGGCGATGTAATGCGCTTGCAAATATCCGCCAATTATCGCAGTAGGTTCCGGTTGCTGGTTATTGCACCGCCGCATTGCCAAGTCGTGTAAAATAGGATCATCTATGCCGTTATCATCTTGCCTTCATCGTGCAATCCGCATCGCCGCAATCGTTGCCCTCTCGGTCTGCCTTGCCTCCTGTGTCCGCTTTGCTCTGCGCACACCGGCCAAGCCTCTCTCGCCCGAGCAACAACAGGCGGAACTGGCGCGGGTGAAGGCCGATCTCCAAGCCCGGCAAATGCGCATTGAGGTGCTCGAGCAGCAAATCGCCGCGCTGCGAAAGCAGCTGGTGCAGGAGCGTGACCGACGGATTGTGCTGGAAATCCAGCGCAAGGTCGAAGAACTTCGCGGCCTACGCGCCAAACAACCCCTCGAAATGTCCTATCTCACCGATGCCATTCTCAACCGCCTGATTGACCGTGAAATCCGCGATCGCGGCGAGGCTTTCGGCGGCTGGGAACTGTTCCTAAAGCATTTCGGCCTAGTTCCTGCCGAAATGAACGTCGAAGGCTTCTTGCGCGCGCTATACTCCGAACAAGTGGCGGGCCTTTACGACGATGAAACCAAGAAACTCTATCTCAGCGAAAAATTTGACATCACAAAGACATTCTCCAAGATGTTTCTCGCCCACGAAATCTGCCATGCCCTGCAGGATCAGCATTTCAACCTCACCAGCAGTCCCATCCGGTTGAAAAACAACGACGACCGTGCCTTGGCCGCCGCCGCAGTGGCCGAGGGCGACGGTATGATGCTGATGACCCAATATATGGCCGAGGAGCGGTCGTGGCGGATACTGTTGGAATTGCCGGCTCTCGCGATGATGGACCAGAAGATGCTGTCGTCGGCGCCGTCGTTCTTCTCGCAATCCCTGCTTTTCCCCTATTTGTATGGAAACGAGTTTATGATGAAGTGCATGGAGAAATGGGGTTCGCGCGGCCGCAACCGTCCCTTTCAACCCTTCCCCGCCTCAACCGAACAGATTCTGCATCCCGAGAAATATATCGGCCCCGACGTGGACCGCCCCACCGAAATTGACCTCGCACGAGCGCTGTCGCGGCGGCTGATCCCGCGGGCCAACCGCTATGAAAACGTCGGCGGCGAGTTTGGCATCCGCTGTATGTTGGCCGACCGCCTCTCCCAGCGAGAGGCCGAGCGCGCCGCAGCGGGCTGGGACGGCGACGCCCTCGTCTTCGGCGGCCGGCTCGATGGCCCTTACGCGCTGGCTTGGCTGTCGGTCTGGGACGGCGAAAATGACGCCGAAGAATTTGCCGAAGCCTTGAAGCGCTTTTTCCAGAGGCAGCGCAAGGCGCTCAAGACATCCGAAGAAAGTGGTTCCACTTTTTGGATGTCGGACAAACAAGGCGAAATCGCCTTGGTCCGCGACGGAGAGCGGGTGGCGTGCGTTCACGCCGACACGCGCGAACGGGCCGAGCGCGTTCTGCACGCAACCCTTGGTGTCAAAGTGCAGCGTGTCCCATGAAGCGGGATCAAGTTCATGCGGGCACTTTTATTCCCGAAAAAACTGGAGAGGCAACCTTGATGACCGACCCATCCACGACATCCTACCTTCGCAGTATTCTGGACGCCATTCCCTCGCTGATTTTTATTGTGAACAAGGATACGAGGATTTCGGACGCCAACCGTGCAGCAAAGCGCTTTCTGGGCGAGGGGGCGCAGGCGCACCTGCGGCGCCTGTGCGGCCAAGTCCTCCATTGCATCCATGCCCGCGAAGAGCCCGGCTGCGGAAGGACGCCTTTCTGTCCCGACTGCGTGGTACGCCAATGCATCGTGGCGGCTTTTGCCGGAAAGCATAGCGTTCGCCAAATGGCCAAACTTCAGGTCGAGGAAAAGGGGCGGGTTGATGAAGTGCAATACATGGTGACGACTGCGGCGTTCCAATTTGCCGGCGAAGAGCACGTATTGCTGGTGCTCGAAGATGTTACAGAACTGGCCGAATTGCGCCGGATTATCCCGATTTGTTGCTCCTGCCACCGTGCGCGCGACGATGCCCAGTTTTGGCAGGACGTGGAAACATACCTGCGTAACCATACCGGCATCGAGTTCAGCCACGGCCTCTGCCCCGAGTGCGTGAAGAAACTTTACCCCGACTACGCGCCGAAACCGTCCGAGTGAAACAAGACAGGCGCTCCAGCCCGTAGGAGTCGCCATGAAGAACTGCTGCCGCTATTGCGGGGTCGAGCTGCGCGAACGCACAGCCGGGGCGGCAGGCAGTCCGCCAGCGACGGGCTCGACGGGCGAGACCCTTGCCCGCACAACGCTGGCCGCTGCAAAAACAAACGCCGGATCAAGCGTCAGACCGCAGGTGAAGTAGCCCTGCGTTTCGATGCCGTCGGGACTGAGACGACATCGGCTGACGGCCGGCGTTTTGTCGCTCGAGACCAGCTGGAAATTGGTGATGTCCGACAGCGCGAGGTTCAGTCCGGTTTGCTGGTTGAATTGCTGGAGCCACAGCGGCAGGACGATGGCCAGCGGCCCCAAGCTGCCGGTGCCTTGCGCGGGACGGACGTAGCTTTCATACCAGCCGACCGGACCCGCCTCGGCGATGGCTTGTTTGTAGTTGGCGTCGTTGGCCAACGACTTGCCGGATTTGGCAGTTGAGGCCGCGGTGGAAAGCGCGGCTGCAGACGTGGCAAAGACAACAAAATCGCCGACCTGCGCCCACGCAATTTGCAGCGGGATGAACCCCAGCGGGATCGTGATCTGCTTGTATTTCACGCCGTCTTGTTCGGCTTGCGCCACCGGCATGGGCGACTTGGCAAACAGATTGTCTATCACTTTGAGCACGGCCGGCCCGTCGAGACACTCGATATACACAGCAATTAGTGGCATGGCTGCGGTGGGGGCATAGCTAAGGGCAATCTCCTTGCCGAGCATCTTGGGCAGATCGGTTTCGACGTTGACGCCCAGAGCGCTGTTGGCCTCGGCCATGCTTTGCTTCCATTCGGCGTCGGTTGCCGCGCTGTTGGATTTTGCCACTTGGAGGAGTTTGGCGGCGCCGGCGTGGCGCAGACTGATAAAGGCTTGAATGTCCGGGGGCACGAGGCGAATGGCTTTCGAGGGGGCGCTGTCGCCAAGGATGTCGAACTCTTCGGGCCGTTTGCCGAGGAATTGCACAATACCATGTGTGGCAAAGCCCTTTTTCTGGAGAGCAACGGAGACATAGGCACCGGCAAAATCGGTGGAATTTGCGGCGGCTGCGTCGGTCTTTTCGCCGGATTGTCCGTTCACCCAGAGATGAACAAAGGCCTTCGAGTTGAAGCTGCGGGCCAGAACGCCGAAACCGGCGGTTTTCTCGATGGGCGAATGCCCCGCCTTGAGGTTGGCTTCGACTTCAGCCACCAGCCGCTCGGCATCAGATATGACAAACACATCGTTGACCCAGCGCATGACGAGATCGCCGCCGGCCGGTCGGGCCGCCAGTTTTTTGGCAAACGCCTCGATCTCGGCTTTGTTGGTTGAGGGCCGGATCAGCAGCATGCCGTGGAACCAAGCGCCCGGTTCCTTGCTCTCGGCCATCAGCAAGAGCATGTCGCCGTGAAACAGGCCGTCCACTTCTTCGCTGGTGACGCCGATTCGATCAAGGATCATATTTTTGAATTTCGGCCAGCTGTCCTGCCGCCAAGCCTGCATGTTGGGCCCTTCCCACGCTTCGTTGAGGGCGGTTTGTTTGAAGCCCTTGCGAAAAGCATCAAGATCAGTCAGCGCGAAAACGAGAAGAGTGTCAGCGGGAACGGCGCGGAACAGGTTGGGCAAAGGCCGGGCGGGCCGCTGGCTTATGCGCCGCGAGGCCGGTTCGCTCTTGCAGGCGAGGAAGGCGGCCGACAACAAGAGCGCTGAGGCGAGGGTGAGGGCAAGGGGGCGAGAGATTTTCATGAGAGGCTCCTTTGGGGAGTATCTGGACGGCATGGACAGAGCAGACGACTTGGACTGCGTCCTTTCGCCATGGCGCGTCGGGGTCAAAAACGGATCATCTTATTCCTGCTTCCAACTTCCTGCCTCTGGCCTCTTTCCTTTCGGCCGGAGGCCGTTTTCAGTTCACTTCCAGAGCGTCTTTATCCGGCAGCGGGGGGAACGGCGCGGTCGGGAGCGTCTGATACCAGAAGGCCACCGAGGCGATATCGTCCTGCAGCGGCAGATAGCGGCGGTCCTTGCGCCAGCCGAGTGCCTGAATGGTCACGCGCAGGTCCTTCTCGAACCGGATGGGATCGGGAATGTGCCAGCGATACATGCCGAAGCGCTGGCAGACTTGATAGAGACCGTCGCCGCGGATAACCTGATGCAGCCCGGAATAGGGCGTTGTGAACTCCTGATACTGTTTGGTGTCGCGATTCTCGAAATTATAGGAGCCGCAGATGTAGTCCTCGGTGCCGGTGCCGCAGATGGTGGGGAACTCCTTGTCGCCGTCCATATAGAACTTAATCTCGCCCTCGCCCCACCAGCCGTTGTTGTGAACACCCCATGCCAGATAAGTACCCACATAGTGTCCGCGGCCCTTTACGCCGTCGAGAATCGTATAGACCTGCTTGTAGGGGAGCGGATTGACGCGGCGGAATTGGGCATGGAAGTAGGCAGCGTTTTCCGGCACATCGGTCAGCGTGTAGTTGATCTGATAGTAAAGTCGCATCTGCGTGTCGGCGATGTTGGTCATGGTGATCCGGCAGCGTTTGCGGAAGGGCATTTCCCAATAGCAGTTGAACGCGCTGCCGGGATTGACGCAGACGGCCAGCGAGGACAGCTGGGCGTATTTGCCCCAGCCCATGCAGAAGAAATCGCCGACGGGGCATTCAACCGACGGCTGTTTCTGGTCATCCCAATAGAAGCGGATGATGCTCTTGCGCCAGTCGCCGGTTGGCGTCATCCAAATCTGTTGAATGGCGCCCGAGCCTTTGATGTCGGCGAGGGTAAAGGTTTCGCCGGGCTTGATGTCCACGGCCGGAGAGATTTTCCATCCTTGCCCGAGGTCGCGTGCGGCAGCCTCATTGGTGCCCTTGGTTGCCATGCCGCCCTTGCCTTTTTCACCGGTAAAATTTTCAGGGCTGATCGAGCGCGTCTGCGCGTTGGACAGAAGAGAAAGATTGCCCATATTCATGCCCAAGCCGTTGAACTGGGGTTCGGCAGTCTTGCCTTTTTGTGCCCACAACGGACTGCACAGACTCGCGGCGAGCGCGACCATCAGGACTGCGGCGGTTTGCCATCGGGGTGTTGCCATTGCGGTTCTCCTTTCGTGGCAAAATGTTTGAGGGAATACAAACAGAAACGTCTTCCACTTAGCGAAGGGAGCGTCACCCTTTCGATCTCCGGTCCCATGTTTCATGAAGCTGTTGATCTGCGGTTTTCCACACCGACGGCGAAAGGTTACAGAGGCGGTTGCGGCGGTGCAACAGGATTTTGATTTTTTGATTTCCGGTTTAGAATTAAGGGGCGGGCATGAAGCGGCGAGACAAGAAAAACAAGGCGGCAGCATGGCTGCACGCACTCCAAAAGTGTTTGCTGCTTGACATGGTTACAAGGAATTCTGGAAGAAGTGAAACCGGCTGCGGCTACCGCAATGGCCTTCCCAGTATCCGGGGAGGGAAATTCAAATGCCCCACAAAAAATCAACGGGCAAAAGGAGGTTTGCCATGAGGCGATGCGTGGTTGGGCTGGGTCTGATAGCGGCGGTGCTGGCCGGTTGCGCCCATCACCCTGCCCAGCGCGATACGATTTACTGTGTCGCGACGGTTCACTCGCTGATCGAAGGTCTGTTCGACGGCGAGGTAACGTGCGGCGAGCTGCGCCGCCACGGCAACATTGGTTTGGGCACGGTGAACGGTCTCGACGGCGAATTAATTGTGCTCGATGGCGTTTGCTATCTGGCCAAGGGCGACGGTACGGTGGTCCGCGTGCCCGACTCGGTGTGCACGCCCTACGCACTCGTTACGCCGTTTGAGGCCGATGTGACGGCTTCGTTCACCGAGGAGATGGACTATGACCAGATGAAGGCCCGCCTCGATCAAATCTGTTCCAATCCAAACTTGCCCTATGCGTTTCGGATCGAAGGGACGTTTTCCTATCTCAAGGCGCGCAGCGTCCCGCCTCAGAGCGAGCCGTATCCGCGCTTGATCGAAGTCATCCGGCGTCAGATCGTTTTTGAGTTTAAAGACGTTGAAGGTGTGTTGGTGGGATTTCGCCTGCCGACATATTTCGACAGTCTGGGCGCGCCGGGCTGGCATTTGCACTTTCTGGCGTCGGACCAGCGCGGCGGGGGACATCTGGTTGAATTTCGTGCGAAAAATATCCGGGCTGCAGCCGACCTTTCGCCCAACGTTTTTGTGGCGCTGCCGCAAAGCGAAAAGTTTGCCAAAACCGATTTCTCCGTCCGCAAGCAGGATGAAGTGGACTTCATCATGGGACGGACAAAGAAGAAGTAATAAGGCACGTGGCAGTTGCGCCTTTTGCTTTGTTTGACGGGTCGGACGAGTCGGACGCGGCGGGCGCGGCGAATTTCTTTATTGCTTCAGTCCCTTCAAATCCGGCTCCAGTTTTTCGCCGGCCTTCAACATCTCCTCCCATGACACCATTTTGCCGGAATATGCAGCTGTGCGGCCCAGCACAGCAGTCAGGTTCGAGCGCACCGACGGTGCAACGGTCGGGTTGGTGTAGTCACCCTTGGTGATACAGCGGTGGAACTCGACAATGTTGTTTTCTGCACCGGTGGTGTAGAGGTTTCCGACCGAGCCGCCCTCGTAGGGTTTCTTGCCGCGAATCCACACTTCGGTGTAGTAGTCGCTGCCGACCATGCCGTCGCTGCCGAACACGCGGCAGCGAATCTCGTCTTTGCAGCCGGGGATCATCTTGATCGAACTGTGCGTCAGGAGCACGTTGTTGGGGAACCAGTAAATAATCGAGAAGTGGTCCCATGTATTGCCGACCTTGCGCAGCGTGCGACCGCCGGTTCCGAGCGCGCGCACCGGATCGGCGTTGAGGAACCACGTGGCAACGTCGAGTGCGTGGATGTCCTGCTCGACGATAACATCGCCGCAGAATTCGAGGAGGGTGTGCCAGTAGCGCATCCGCTCTTCGGGAGTTTTTCCGTCCATTCCGCCAGCACCGCCGGCCCACGGATAGTGTGATTCGGCGCAAACAATGCGGCCTATGTCGCCGGCATGAACGCGCCGCGCCGCCTCGCGATAGAGATCATTGGCGCGTGTCTGAAAATCCACAAGGAAGACCAGATTCTTCGCTGTCGCCTTCTTGCCCGACTCGGCGATGCTCAGACAGCCGGGCGCGTCAATGGCAATCGGTTTGGCGATGAAGACGTGCTTGCCGGCCTCGACGGCTGCGGCGGCATGTTGGGGATGGAAATACGGCGGCGACTCGATGACGACGGCGTCCAGCGGGCTTTCGAGCAATTTCTTGTGGCACGAAAGCGTCGTGTAGCGGCGGTCGGCGGGTATGTCGTTCTTGCTGCCGAAGGCATCCACGCGGTCCTGAAAATAGTCGGCGCAGGCGACCCAGCGATAATTGGCGTTGGCGGGAAAGAGTTTGGCGATCCAGTTGCCGCGCCCGCCGCAGCCGATCATGCCGAGTGCGATGGCCGAGTTGGCCGCGCTGCCGCGTACCAGCGACGGCTTGACAATCGTAAAGGTTGTTGCCGCCGCCGCTCCCGCCAGAAATGCGCGGCGGCGAAGTTTGTTTTGGGGTTGGGGGAATTTCATTGGAGTCTCTCCCAAAAAGCAGTTGAGTCGGACAGGTCGGTCCTATTCGATGGGCGATAGGCTGGTTCGGCGCCTCGCTTGCCCTTGAACAATCGCAATAATCATGCTGGCAAGGATATCCTCCCATTTGCAACCGCGCGACAGGTCGTTCATTGGATGGTTCAAGCCGAGCAGGATGGGGCCGTAGGCCTCGGCACGGGCCAACCGCTCGGTGGCCTTATAGACGATATTGCCGACGCTAAGGTCGGGGAAGATCAGGACGTTGGCGCGCCCGCCGAGAACGCTGTCGGGGCATTTGCGCGCGGCCACGTGAGGCACGAGCGCGGCGTCCACCTGCAACTCGCCGTCCACGCACAGCTTGGGATCGCGCTGGCGCACAAAGGCCGTGGCCTGCTTGACTTTGTCAATGGTGGGATGCGAGGCGCTGCCTCGGGTCGAGAACGACAGCATGGCGACGCGGGGTTCGATGTTGAGGAGCAGGCGCGTCTCGGCGGCGGCGAGCAAGGCGATTTCGGCCAGCTGCTCGGCGGTCGGGTCGGGCACCACGCCTCCGTCGGCATAAATCAACGCACCCTCGTGGCCGATCGTGCGGTCGGCAAACAGCATGAGAAACAGGCTGGTGATGGTGTTGACGCCCTCGCGCAGCCCGATGATGTAGAGAGCGGCACGCACAACGTTGGCGGTGGTGTTGACGGCGCCGCCGACCGCGCCGTCGGCCGCCCCCTCGCGCACCATCATGGCGGCATAAAAGAGCGGATCGCTCATCATGGTTTCGGCAGATTTGGGGCGGACGGTTTTGCCGCGTGCCGCGCGCAACTCGATAAACCGCTGGCAGTAGGCCGGGAATTCGGGCGCTGTTTTGGGGTCCACGATTTCAATCGCGCCAAGATTGATCTGCTCGCGGGTGGCGGCTTCGCGCACGGCGGCCGGCTCGCCGAGCAAAACTGGGCGGCAGACTTGGAGTTCAACGGCGCGGACGGCGGCCCGCTGGACCCGCGCGTCCGTGCCTTCGGGCAGGACAATGGTTTTTCCGCTTCCGCGCACGCGGTCGTAAAGACGGCTGAGAACCAGATGCATTCCCATTACAGTTTTTCAATCTCCTTGCGGTAGCGTTTTTCGTTGAAGGGGCCCCTGCCCGACAGAATCTGCCAGATTTCCCCCACCAGAACACGCAGGAGAGCGTGGCGCACGTCGTGGGGATCTTCGCCGCGGGCTTCGAGACGTTCGACCGCGGCCCGCACATAGGGCGGATTGTTGGACAGGATTTGGCGTTCGAGCGTCACATGGAGCGAGATATGGAGAAAGGGATTCTCCTCGCGCTCGGGATCGAATGCATGCTCCAGCATCTCCTCGTCTTCCCACGCATAGGCGTATTCGGGGTGGGCCTGCATCTGCTCGGCCAGAAGGTCTTCCTCAACGGTCATGTCCTCGTTGTCGTTGAGTTTGCGCCAGACCTCGGCCATATAGGCGCGGTTGAGCAGCGCGATTTCTTTATAGTGGATGTCCTCGTCCATGCTCGTGCTCCTTTGCTATGGCGCCATACTTTCGACCGTATGGCAGTTTGTTGATTTCTCCGTTCTGAAATGGACAATCCGCCAACGGTCGGGCGTTTCACTTCATCGGCGGGGCGAGCCGCTCGAGCAGGCGTTTTTCGACCGGCGGCGGCACGAAGTTCGACACGCTTCCGCCCAGCCGGATGACGTCCTTGACCAGAGTGGAACTGACGAAAATATACTCGGCGGCCGGAACCAGAAACACCGTCTCGACTTCGGGGGCCAGCTGCCGGTTCATCATGCCCATCTGCAATTCGTAGTCGAAGTCGCCGACTGCGCGCAAGCCGCGCACGATGTAACGCGCGCCGACGCTTCGCGCAAATTCGACCGTCAGGCCGTCGAAGGCCTCAACCGACACGGTCGGCCAGTCGGCGATCGTTTCGCGGATCATTGCCAGACGATCCTCGATGGGGAACGTAACCTTTTTGGCCGGGTTTTCGGTCACGGCCACAATTACACGGTCGAACATGTGCGAACTGCGATGGATCAGGTCGGCGTGGCCGTTGGTAATCGGGTCGAACGTTCCCGGATAAATGGCAATTTTGATTTTGGGCGGCATGAGGTTCTTTCCCAGACAGGGCGGAATGGAATCGCGCACAGAACCGATTGATGGTTGAGCCGTTGGGGCCGGGTGTCAAGCGGGAAGGTGGATGGCGGGATGGACAACGTGGACAGGACGGACGTAATGGACAGTGGGACAGAACCGCTTTATGACTGGGCGGGGTTACGCGGGGCCGAACTTTTGCGGCGCGTTTTGCCGGCTGCATCGGCGGCCCAATCGAGTTGGGCGAGTCGTTCCTGAAGGGTTTCAATTGCGGCATGGTGGGTCAGATTATAATGGAGAGGCGTAAGGGAAATCCGGCGGTCGGCCAGCGCGTGGTCGTCGTAGTGCTGGTCGCGCGAGGCTGTGGGCAGGCGCTGGTCGCCAAGGTTGGAGACGTGGACCTTGCCGTCGGGATCCTGCTGGGCGACGAAGTGATCGGTGTAGATTTCCGTGCCCTGCCGGGCGACACGAAAACCGGCGATTTTGCGCAGCGGCAGGTTGGGGACGTTGACATTGAGGGTGGTGCCGCGCGGAAGCGGGTTCGCGAGCAAATCAAGGGCAAGGCGGCGGGCTACACGCGCGGCGGTCTCGAAGTGAACAGGCGGAGCGGCCTCGTCGCGCAGCGAAACGGCCATCGAGGGCAGGCCGAACATGGCGGCCTCGATGGCGGCGGCCACCGTGCCGGAGTAGATGACGTTATTGCCGACGTTGGCGCCCCAGTTGATTCCCGAAATGACCATGGCCAGTTGGTTAGGATACAAATAGGTCACGGCAAGTTTGACGCAATCGGCGGGCGTGCCGTCGAGGCGAAAGCCGACGCGGCGGCCGTCGCGTTGGATTTCGCTGAGGGCCATAGGGCGGCGAACGGTGATTGCGTGGCCGGAAGCGCTCCGCTCGGATACCGGCGCGACGATGATGGGCTCGGCAATCGCGGCGATTTCCTTGAACAATGCCCAGAGGCCGGGAGCGTCGGCACCGTCGTCATTGGTCAGAAGGATTTTGGGTTTTGGGGTCAAAAGATGAAATCCTGTTTTTGGGGTCAGACTTGTTGGACTGGTCTGACCTGTTCGACCTTACCGAATTACCGTGCAATGCCCTTCAAGGGCATTGTGGAGGGGATGGGCGAGGCGGCCGTCGGCAAGGCGGATTTCTTTGACGCCGCCGGCCAGCGCTTCCCCCGTTCCCATGATTTTCTTTTTCATGCGGCCTTTGGCAAATTGCGCGAACTCATCGAGGCGGTCGCGCGAGATTTCCGCGATCAGCGAGGTCGGGTCGTTGACGTCGCGCAGGAGACCCGGCACATTCGAGAAAACAATCAGCATATCGGCGGCCAGTGCACCGGCAATCATGGCCGCGGCGCGGTCGCCGTCCACATTCACCGCATCGTGGGTGGTCGAAATCGCCAGCGGGGCCACGACCGGCGTATAGCCCTGCGCCAGAAGGCTCTGGAGCAGCGCCACGTTGACCCTTTCGATTTTGCCCGTGTAGTCATCGCGGAGGATTTTTGTCTTGCCGTCCTCGATGATCTTGATCGTGTCTTTGCGTTTGGCCTCGAGCAGCCGGCCGTCCAGTCCCGTCAGGCCGACTGCATTCACGCCGTTTCGCTGCAAGGCCTCGACCAGAAGGGTGTTCACTTTTCCGGCCACGGCCATGATAAACATTTCGAGCGTTTTGCGGTCGGTGTAGCGGCTGACCTGGCCGGACACAGAGGTGACGAACCGCGGCGGATGGCCGAGGGCCTCGCTGAGTCGGTTGGTTTCGTTCGAGCCGCCGTGGACAAGGACAAATTGCTCGCCGGCGGCGATGCGTTCGGCCACGTCGGCGCAAATCGCCGCGAAATCCGTCCCCTCGCTCCCGCCGATTTTGATAACAATCATCTCACACCTCTGCCCATCTTAATCGGAAGCCCATGTTCACTTTGAGAAAATCCCGATCGCGCGTCACGATATCACGAATGCGAAGTTCCTGCATGACGACCATGCTGGTCAAATCGGTAAAGGAGATTTCCGGTTTGTCATGGAAGCGGAAGCGTAGTCGCAGCGCCTCGGCAAAGCGGACGGGTGAAATTCTCTCGCGCAGGATGTCCGCCGACTCAAGGAAGTCCACCAAGGCCCGAAGCGGCTTGATTGGATTGACAGGACCGGCGCGGCGGCAAAGCAGTGTGATGCTTTCGTCCAGCACGTAATCTGTCGTAACGAGTTCCTCGCCCGTCAGGAGAGCGTCGCGGATGAGTCGGTCTGCGGAGGCATGGCCGGTATCGCGTGCATCAAACAGGGCGATCCAAAACCAAGAATCGAGGAAAAGGCTCATCGCATGGCCCCGTAGAGTTCGTCGTCAATGTCATCCGTCGGTTGGCCGTGCGAAATGCATCCGGAAATTCCGGCAAGAGCGCGAAGCGCTCGGGGGAGATTTCTGCGTCGGGCTTTTTCCCGGCGTCGGCGGCTGCAAAACTCTTTCAGGGCATTCTCGCAGATAGCCGAAACCGTCGTTTGGTCTTCTTCAGCGTATCGTTCAATCTCTTTGCGCAAATCCGGCCGAAGTCGAACGGTAAGAAGTGCACTCTTTCCCATCGTTGCCGCCCCCGCAACTGTTCGAAATGGAGAATGTCATACAACTGTCATACAACGCAAGTGAAATCGCCGCAATTTTTCCGCGCGACCGCGCCGGCGTAGACGGCCGAAAAGCCCATTTATTTGCTTTCGCCGATATTGAACACAGTCCTTGGGCACGCATCCACATTTCATCTTGCCGCGAACGCACAAGGCGAAAATGTATTCCCACTTGTGCAAAATGGCGGTCGCTCGTCAGGACGATACGGCGGGCAGCCAACACCGCCATCCTTACACCGGATGCAGGCCGGGAAACTCCAGCGCCGTGGTTTCCGGCCAGCCGCACATGAGATTCATTGCCTGCACGCAGTTGCCCGAAGCGCCTTTCATTAGGTTGTCTATGGCCGAGATGATCACCACGCGCCCCGTGCGCTCGTCCACCTCGAACCCGACGTCGCAGTAATTCGAGCCGGCGAGAATCTTCGGCTCCGGATAGCGAAAGATGCCCTGTTTGTCTTTGACAATGCGGATAAACGGGCTGTCCTTGTAGGCATCGCGGAACAGTTTCCAGAGGTCTTTTTCGGTTAGCCGGGTTTCGGTTGTGACATGAAGGGTCGCCAGAATTCCCCGTACCATGTCAATGGCCGTCACGGACATTTCCACGAGGTGCGGGTCGGTGCTGCCGAGCAGTTGAAGCACTTCGGCGGTGTGGCGGTGGCCGGTGGGCATGAACGACCGCACGCAACCGGCGCGCTCGGGGTGATGCGAGGCCTCGGACGGCTTTTTGCCGCCTTCGGACGATCCGGCCTTGATGTCGGCGAGAACGTGTTTGATCGGAACGCCCGCCTTGACCAGCGGATAGAGGCCGAGAATGGTGGCCGTGGCATTACAGCCGGCGCCGGCCACAAGGTCGGCGCCGATGATGTTGGGCCGGTTGACCTCGACCACACCATAGACAAACTCCTTCAACAGGTCGGGCGCCTCGTGGGGCACGCCATACCATTCTTCGTACAGTTTGGGATCGCGCAGGCGGAAGTCTGCGCTGAGATCAATGATCTTCTTGGCCTTCGTGCGAAGCGCCGGCATGATCTTCATGCTGACGTGGTGCGGCACGGCGGCGAAAATAATGTCGGCGTCCTCGAGCTCGTCATACTTGCAGTATTTCATCGGCAGGAGGCCGCGCAGGTTGGCATGGACGCTGTGGACCGGCCGGCCGGGATGGCTCTCGGACGAGGCTTGTTTGAGCTCGACGTGGGGATGGAACATCAGGATGCGAAGCAGTTCGCCGCCGGCGTATCCGGAGGCACCAACGATGGAGACTTTCAGTTTGTCGCTCATTCCGATTCCTTTCGTTTTGGATCAGGTTTGTATTTCGAGAAGGCTGTCTTTGCAATCCAAACCACGGATTTCACAGGTTTTCGTAGATCAGATAACGGCTTTTGGGATTTCGATTATCAGTATGATGCAGGTGTAATGGAAATTCAGACGAAAACACTATTGCCCATCGTTCTTTGCTTTTAGCCTTCTATCGAAAGGTCGAAAAGTGTTTTTCGAATCTGTGAAAATCTGTAAAATCCGTGGTTGAGGTTTCTACTTGTTTCTCCCTTCCGCCACGTCGAGCACGTAATCCACGATCTTTTCCGGGATGTTGACACCGGTCGGAAGAATGCTGTTGCGGAACTCCATGGTGTAGTTGACCTCGTTGACCATGAGGCCGGCGTCGGTCTCGAAAATGTCAATGGCCACCACGCCGCCGCCAACCGCGCGCGCCGCCCGCACGCTGATGTCGTTGAGTTCGTCGGTCACGGGGCAATTGGTCGCCATGCCCCCGCGGGCGGTGTTGGTGATCCAGTGGGGCGACTCGCGATAAATGGCACAGATGGTTTGGTCGCCCACGACAAACGACCGGATGTCGCGCCCCCGCTTTTCGACATATTTCTGGATGTAGAAGATCGAATGATGATACGAGCCGAGCACCGTCTTGTGCTCGAGGATGGCCTCGGCAGCCTCGCGGTCGTTGACCTTCGACAGAAGCCGCCCCCACGACCCGACGGCCGGCTTGAGGACCACCGGATAGCCCATCGTTTCGATGGCCTTCAGGGCCGATTCTTCGGTGAATGCGACAAAGTTGGGTGGACAGGGGATGCCGGCCTTGATGAGATGGACCGTGGTGTTGAGCTTGTCGCCACAGACCGAGGCGACTTCATATGAATTGACTGTTTTGACGCCCTGCATATTGAGAATCAGCAGGGCGTGGAGCGCGCGCGAGTGGTTGATGCAGCGCTCGACGACGACGTCGTAGTGGGAAAAATCTTTGCGGTGGAGATCAAAAATGATCTCGCGGTCGTCAAGGCGGTCATAGGGGACACCGCGCCGTTCGAACTCCTCGAAGAGCAGTTTTTCTTCCTTGCGCACTTGCGAAAGGAGAATGCCGATTTTCATGATGGGATTCCCTTCATGCTTGAGTTGGCGACTGCATACGAAAATGGATAGAAAGTACATCTGGGACAAAAGGGACGCAGGACTTTGTCAGTCCTTGAAGTCCTTTTGCTCCTTAAATGTCGCTTTGGTCCGTTCGCAAAAGCACTGTGTGCGCGCCACCCGGCGGCTCCGGTTCCCGCAACAGCCGTTCTTATTGTCCCCAGTCTTCTTCCTCTTCGGGGGCCTCGGCCAGTTGGGGAGGTTCAAGGCTGACGATTTCGAGTTCGGCACTGCAATCGTCGCACACGACGATTTCGCCTTCCTCGACGCCGTCGAACTCCAGTTCGGCTTCGCAGACGGGGCAGATAAAGTTCGGCATGGTCATTTCTCCTTGTGAAGGGAATTCGGTATAGTGGAGCCCTCATGCGTAAAACGCATGGAGGAGCGGAAACGACCGGCAGCGGCGTCGCGCAACAGGTTGTCCACAAATTCAGGCGTCAGCCGCTCCTGGTCGCTCATGGTCTTGATTTCCCATGTGATTTCGTAGAGGAGGTCCTCGCTGAGCGTCAATCCCAATTCTGCCGCACGGGATTTGATTACGTTCTTACCGATCAACCGATGCGCGCGGTCAAGCGTGCGGGTCAAGCCAAAATCGTCGAGGTTGAAAATTTCGTAGCTTTCCGGCGCCCGCAGGATGGCGTTGGTATGAATGCCGGCCCGGTGATAAAACGCCGTGGGACTGGTCAGCGGGTTGTTGAACGGAATGGAAATGCCGACTTTGGACGCCACCAGTTCGTCCAGCGGCTTCAGCTGCTTCAGGTTGTACTTTGTCACCAGTGAACGGTCAATGGCATAGAGCCGGGCGATCAGGCCGCCCAAGGGAGTGATGCCGTTCCGTTCGCCAATACCGAGGACGGTTGTATTGATGTGCGTGGCGCCCGCTTCGAGAGCCGCCCACGCGTTGGCAATCGCACAGCCGGTGTCGTTGTGGCAGTGAAACTCGATTTGGATGCCCGGATAACGTTTTCGAAAACGCGACACGACCTCGTGAACCTCGAAGGGGGTGGCGCGGCCGACGGTGTCGGGCAGGCCGATTCGGTCCACGCCGGCCTCGACGACAGTATCAAAAACACGGTCGAGGTCTTCCATGCGGCTGCGGAAGGCATCCTCGCCGCTGAACCGGACCTCGCAGCCCTCGTCCTTGCAGAACCGGGTCATTTCGGCGGCGCGCGCCGCGATAAAGTCTATCGTTTTGCCATGGCTGAACATTTGCAACTGCGCCGAGGTGCCGAACATCATGTGAATGACGCGCACGCCGCAATCCAGCGCCAGCGAAATGTCTTTTCGATCGCAGCGCAGATGGGGGACGATTTTGGCCCGCAAGCCCAAGTCCAGCAGCAGCTTGGTGTCCTGCACGCTGATCGGCGACGAGGCCGGCGAACTCAACTCGATGTATTCGACGCCGAGGGCATCGAGCGCGCGGGCAATGTCCTGTTTGTCCTTGGTGGTAAATCGCGCATAAGCGAACTGCTCGCCCTCGCGCAGGGTGGTATCAACGATGCTGAAAGCGCCAATAGCCATGGCTGTGCTCCCCCCAAAAAAGTTGTTGGGCAAAAAGAAACCCCGCCGTCATGCAGGGCGGCGGGTGAATGCTTCGTGGTTCCGGGTCTTTCTGCAATCAAAAAACAGAGCAGGGTCACCGCCGCCCGATGATCGGACGGCGCTTCTTTATGCCGCTCGGTTTCTCCTTTGCTGTCAAAAAATTCACGTTCACGGTTTAGGTTCCTTTGAAAAAAACAAGCGGTATCCGTGCGGCTTACATTGGCGTCTGTCAAGAACCTTTTTACAAAAAAAACCGAGCACCTTTGGGGTTTGCAGAGTCCGGCCGGCAGGGACAGCGGTTTGGGACCCGGCGCACTCCCAAAGACCCTTCTAACGCAGCCTTTGGCCACAACCAAAGCAATGCGCACAGGGACATAAGAACAATCCGCACGGAGGCATATAGACAATACACACAGGGGCATATGGACAAGGGAATTGGGTTTTCAATCCGTGAAACTTTATTCCGGCCCTGAAAGGGCCATCGCCGAGGCCCTGAAGGGCCATATCGCCACCGCAGTTATTTTCCAATTCCGATGTAGCCAAACATCAGAAGCCCTGAAAGGGCCATCTAATTTGGCCCAAGGAAACGCCGTATCACATACACAAATACATTTGCCCTGAAAGGGCCATTGAAATCAGCGGCTATCCGTATCGCATACACAAATATCATTGGCCTTGAACCGGTCATTGAAATCGGCGGCTATCTGCACCATGACACAGCAAGACTTCCTAGGCCCTGAAAGGGCCATCCATTTTAGCCCAAGGCAACGTCCTGCAAAAACCGCAATCGAGGTTGGCAAGCTCCGAAAGGGGCATCGCTGCCATCTGCAAGATCCGATATAGCCAACCACCATCGGCCCTGAAAGGGCCATCTACTTTAGCCCAGGGCAACGTCCTGGGAAAACATCGCAATCAAGGTAATGAAGCCCTAAAAGGGCGCTCTCGCGTTGGCCGCCGCCGTCGTTAGCGCGCCCTTACAGGGCTTTATAACTTGGGGGCGGAACCATTTCCCAGGGCGTTGCCCTGGGCTAGATTAGTTCGCCCCTTCAGGGCTGGCTATAAAACACGAATTGCTGGACCGTTTCAAAGGTTTTGCTTTTGGCTAGATTAGTTCGCCCCTTCAGGGCCAAAAAATCCGAATTGCTGAAACGTTTCGTTACGCAGCGTGGTATCCGACTATCCCGACATAAAAAGCCCAGAAAGGGCCTCTTCTTTTAACTCATGGAAAAGCCGTATCGCATACACAAATATCATTGGCCTTGAAAGGGTCATTGAAATCGGCGGCTATCTACGTCATGAGATAGCAAAACTTCAGGGCCCTGAAAGGGCCATCTGCTTTAGCCCAAGGCAACGCCCTGGGATGGTTATCTACGTCATAAGATAGTGAAACTTTAGGGCCTTGAAAGGGCCATCTGCTTTAGCCCAGGGCAACGCCCTAGGAAAACCGCAATCGAAGTTGGCAAGCCCAGAAAGGGGCATCGGCGCCATCTGCAAGATCCGATATAGCCAACCACCATCGGCCCTGAAAGGGGCATCGGCGCCATCTGCAAGATCCGATATAGCCAACCACCATCGGCCCTGAAAGGGCCATCTACTTTAGCCCAGGGCAACGCCCTGGGAAAAATCGCAATTTAGGTTGGCAAGCCCTGAAAGGGCGCCCTAGCGTTGGCCGCCGCCGTCGTTAGCGTGCCCTTTCAAGGGCAAAGAAGAACCTCGCCATCGAGAAGCGAGCAACGCGGGCACGCGTGGACCGGGGTTAGAGCATATTTAGCCATGATCTACGCAAAAGGCCTATNTTTCCATGCGAAAGGGCCTACACCAATATCTAACGAGAAATGCAGAAACTCTATGAACACATCGGGATTGGAGCATGATCAGATCGACAAAAAAATGTCCATGCAACGTCCTAACGGACCTAATCAAACACCAGACGGTATTGGAGAGCAAAGCCATTGGGAGAGACTAAGCGGGAGACGGCGTCATTTCGTCCGCGGAGCAGGTCCCACAGCGAGGATTTGCGGCGCTCTTGCAGGATGGTGGGTTTGCCGCGAATGCCGCCGAGTTCGGCGGCGCGGTCGGTTGCGTCTTGCAAGCCGCCGAGGCGGTCAACCAAGCCGAGGTCGAGAGCTTGGCGGCCGCTCAGGATGCGACCGTCGGCAAATGAGCGCAAGAAATCCTTGAGGGCCTCGCGCGTGGGCGAAGTTGAGGCCGTATCGGCCGCCTGTGCGGGCGCAGTGGTTGGCCGGTCTGCGGCGCGGCTTGACGTGGTCGGCTTTTCGGTGTGATTCCGCCATGCGCGGGCCAAGGCTGCCCGCCTTCCTTCGATCACGGCTTCGAGAAACTGGTCATACGTGTCGTCAATCGTGGTTTGAAGCACTTGGCGTTCTTCCGGGGTCATTTCGCGGAAGGGCGAACCGACGTCTTTCATCTGGCCGCTCTTGATGGTATTCACGCCGAAGCCGATTTTCTTGCTGATGCCTTGCAGGTCGTAGGTTTCGAGGACCACGCCGATGCTGCCGGTGACCGTGCCGGCATTGGCGAAAATTTCGTCGGCGGCACAAGCGACATAATAGCCGCCGGAGGCCGCTACGTTGCCCATCGAGGCCACGACCTTCTTGCCGCCGTCGCGTCGTGCCCGCAGAATCTCGCGGTGAATTTCCTGCGAAGCGCCAACCGCGCCGCCGGGCGACTCGATGCGAATCAGAATGGCACGCACGGCGGGACTCTTTGTGTAGAGCCGGAGCTGGCGGGTCGGCTCGGCGGGATCCATGATCGTGCCCTCGATGCGAACGATGGCAACCGCCCCTCTGCCGATCGAGGCCAAGGCAATGCCTTGGGGCTGGAGAAGGTATAACAGTATAACAACGACAGTCATCAGACACGCAAGCATTGCAATGCCGACCACCCATGATACGCTGCGCCTGTTCATTGTACATCTCCCAAACGCCGGCAGCGACGCCGGTTTTCCGTTGCCGAAAGATTTTGGCAAAGCCATAAAATGTATGCAAAAGAAGCCATTGCCTTCACCCGCTCATGCAATGGTTTCTTTGCTCCCATGCCAAGGCGGGCTGCAACCAAAAACGGAGCATGTGCTACGTGGAGGGATGCCTTCCACGGCATCCGGATACGATCGGTATGATGCGGTCGGGGTGGAAGATGCGGTCGGGGTGGAACCCGACCCTCCACGGAGGAATACAATTGTGGGGGGACGCCTTCCACGGCATCCGAATCGTGATTGGGCAGGAATCAAGCAGGATGGGGTTGCGATAAACGCGATACGGTCGGGGTGGAACCCGACCCTCCAGCAAATAAAACTTCGGAAAACCCATTCGGTCTTTCCGGCGGCAACGGCTGGCAAGCAATGAAAAGGCGGGACGCGCGTTTTGCCGTCCCGCCCTTTCTTGTCCACTTGATTACAAGTCTGTGCCGGTCGTGCTATTTGGCTTGTTTCGTGCCGCCGGTTTTCTTTCCGCCACCGGTGCCTTTCTTGGCACCGCCGCTGGCTTTTCTGGCAGCTGCCGCCTTGGCTTTTTCCTCGGCCACGCGCTTCTTCATCTCTTCGTTGATGACCCACAGATAGAGCGTGTGATGCCCGCCGTCTTTGTCGGCGAACTCTTTGACCTGAACGGGTTTCCAGATCGGCGGCATGTCGAAATCGTGGGAGACCACGCGCGCGCCCAAGGGCAGCATGCGTTCAAGCTTGGGCCGGAGCGCCCGGTTGTATTCGGGCAGCAAATACAGCGTGACGACCGTAGCCGTGGAGAAGTTGGTGACCGCGAGATCTTCCTGCACAATGGTCACGCGATCTTCGACGCCTTCCTTCTTGGCCAGTTCGCGCGCTTCTTTGACCCTTTCGGGATTGATGTCCACGCCGACGCATTTCTTGGCGCCAAATTTCTTGGCTGCCATGACCACGATCCGCCCGTCGCCGCAGCCCAGATCATACACAACGTCGGTGGTTTTGACATCGGCCATCTTGAGCATTTCCTCGACCACGTCGTAGGGCGTGGGAACATAGGGCACCAAGCCTTCGGGTCGCCCCAATTTCTTGGCGCTCTCTTCGGCTGCGATGACCGGCATTGTTGCGGATGCGAGAACCAACACCAGCATACCAAGCCCCAGCCAGACCTTACCTCGGTGTTTCATACGCGTTCTCCTCCTTTGAGTGAGAGAAAAATTGTCCGGTTCCGCAAAATGGACACCGGCAGAGTTGCCTGTTGCTAGAATAAAAACAAACCGTTCCGCCTGCCGCCGTCAAGACCGATTTTTTAGAAATACCAACACAGGGCGGCTCTGTCCGGAAACGCATTGACCCGCCGCCGGACATGGCCATAGAATCTTTCTTGGGGACGCAGTGCGGAACCGATGAAAGGAAAGAAACCATGAAGGAATGTTTCGGGGTTCATCTCGGTTGGTTCGGCGAGGATAATTTCTCCGACGTCGAGTCGCGGAAACGCTGCTACACGTGCGAGGACTATGAGCCTTGTTGGCGCATGATGATGGTGCGCATGATCAACAGCCTGCGGCTGGAAATGCGCGCGGGCGTCCGTGGACTTCGCAACTCGCTGGGCGGCAGCCATTCGGAATTCCCTTTCGGTTAGAGTCTGAAGCTCGAAAGGGAGAATATACGCTGCGCAGGGACGCGGCGGGTGCAAGGGCGACTAGGGCGGCGGGGTTTCGGGAGCGAGATGGGCGGCTTTGTTGTCGGCGGTTTCTGAGGCCGGCTTTCGGGCATAGACGGACAAATCGTAGATTTCCGTATAGCCGCACAGGGTGCAGGTTACAAAACGATAGCGGCCGCCGCCGCGAATCAACAGTTCGGGCAGAAGGCCCTTGGTAAGATTGATCTTCCGTACGACCGCTGTTGTGTTGCGACACTTGACGCAACGATAGTCTGCAATACTTTCATCCGCGTGTTTCATCGCTGCCATCCCAACAACCAACTATAGCGGCGGCTGTAAAGCCATTTCAATCCTTTTTGCGCATGGAGAAAGTTGTGAAATGCCACCGGGCTAATCTCACATGCGCACTTCGCCACGGGGTATAAGCGTTTCAGGCGCGGAAAAAACAGAGACCTGATTTGTGAGATGAACAGGATTGTTTTATCTGACCCATCGAGAATCCTGTACATCCGAACCGGAAAGCACACGGAACGCGCAAGCCGCCGGGGGATTTTGTGTGAGGCCGAAGACATCTTTGTTTGTACCCGAAAGTGGCGCCGCAAACTCAAAGTCAAGCGTGCGGGAAAGAAAGGAAGCGAGAAACAGAAAAGAGCCGCGAGGGATCCGATGCTCTTGATTCTCCAAATCCCGCAAATCGGCCACAAGGGGTTCAGCGTTTTTTAGGGGCGTCCTGTTCGAGTTGGCGGATTTGCTCGTCGAGCATTTTTTTCCGGGTCGGGTCATCAAACAATTTGGCCGCCGCGCGAAGCGATTCGATCGCCTCGGCATGGCGACGCTGGGCGGCCTGAGCGCGGGCGAGGTGTTCCAGAATGTCGCGCGCGTAGTTGCCAAAGGGATCGAGCCGTGCGGCCAGCGCCAGTTCCGCCTCGGCCTCGTCGTAACGCTGGAGTGCAATCAGGCAGCGGCCCATCAGAAGCGACCAGTAGCCGCCGAGTTTGTCGGACGGAAACCGCCCGGCCCACTCGATCAGTTTGTCGTAGGCGTCGAGCCGGTCATCGCGCGCAAGAAATGATTCAACCGTTACGCCGTAGGACGAGCGCAATGCGGCGTCCATGCGTTCGGGCGGTCCGATTTGCTCGGCTTGGCGGTAGAACTTGCGCGCCTCGGTGCGGTCGAGTTTGGCGCGATACGCGTCGCCCAGCGCGATGGCGACGCGGCGGCGATCCGGGTCGTTCTGTCCTTCCACCAAGGCAGCGGCGGTTTTTAGCGCGGCAATTGCGTCATCGAACTTTTTCAGATGTTGAGTTCGCAGCTGGCCGAGTGCCAGCCAAATGGGATAGCCCGATTTATCGCCGGTCGGCAACCGGCGCGCGGCTTCTTCATAGACTTGCTCGGCCTCCGAGTATTTCCTTCGCGTGTCCGCGAGCACTTTTCCCAGTTCCAACACCGCCTCGACGGGAACGGTGGATTTCTTGCGATAGGCGTCGTCGAGCCACGCGCGGCAAATCTTTTCGATTCCGTCGTAGCGGCGGCATTGAACAAGCAGCGAGAGGATGGCGCGGCGGTCTCCCTCAACCAGCCCCGCAATGGGATATTCGGCAACGACTTGGGCGACCTGATCGAGGATGTTCGGCTGCTCCGAGCCGTCCAGTTGCAGGAGGTCGCTGACACGAATCCATTGCTGAACGGTGCGGACATCGTCGGCGGCAACGGCCGTCCGCAGCGTAACCAGATAATCGCCCGGATGGAAAAACCACACGTAAGGGTTTTTGGCGTTGTTCGACAGACCGTTGCCGAAATCCCAAAGACTCGATACCGACGGTTTTCCCGGCGCACCCGACAGATCGCCGAATCGCCACAGGATGTAGTGGAAGCCGCCGCTTTCGAGTGTCATGACCGGTGCAGCGTTGAACTCCAGAGTCACCGGGTCATTGTAAAACTCCTGCAAGCCGACCTGCGCCTCGAAAACCGGCAGATAGTCTTCGGGCGCCAGAACGCGGGGGGCTTTCTCGCCGGGCCGCGTCCAAGCCAGCTCGGCCGCGGTCTGGCCGGTAGTCTGCAGATGGTAGTATTGGACGCGATGCGGGCCGGCAGCCAAGTCAATTGTGCCGCCATGTTCGCCATGCTGGCCGCCGCCGACGCCGTGGGTGCCGGGCCATTCGGCCACCAGTTTTTCATCAATAAACACAAAGGAGGCCTCGTCAGAGACTGTCGAGAAACGGTAGCTGCCTGTGCGCGAGGCATAAAAATAGCCGTCATAGATGGAGACGAAATGCTCGGAGCTTCCGAAGGGATTGTAGCCGTCGAAAATGGCGCGGCGATAATCGCCGCCGTCAGGGTTGGACAAACTGCGGGCGACGGTTTCCTGCATTTGCGCCCAGTTGGCCGAGCCCCCGTCGGCGCGGCGATAGGTGGTGAGAAAAAGGCCGCTGCGCGGTTCCCATGCCGTGTCGGGTTTCGTCGCCGCGGGATTGCCGTAATAGAGGTAGCCGGTCCAGTTGGTATCTTCGGGCTGAAAAGCCACGACGCAATAGAGGCGGGGATGGTAGAACTTGATGCGGAAGGGTACCGGCTTGCCCTGCTCGTTGGCCACGCGCAAATCGGAAGCGTCGGGCTTCAAATACCCGAAGTCGCGAAACATGGCATAGCCGACCAGCGGAGCATAGGACGAGCGCCGCGCGCCTTTGATCTCGATTTTCCGCCGCACTTTCCACTGCGGGTCCCACCAAGAAGGAGCGGCGGACGCGAGAGGCGATAAAAGGGCGGCTGTCCATGCGGCCACCAGCCACAGGCAAAACCCAACCCGCCGCCGGCTTGTTTGAAAGCCCTTTCGGCCCGGTATGGGGGGCGCGTCCCTTACGCTTGGCCGAGGCGGCCAAGCTGCGTTTCCAGACGTGTTTTTGTACATGGGTAACACTATAAGTTGCGGCATCTCTGCACGTTCCAAGCGGCGGCGTAGAAAAGGAAACAGGCGGCACAATGGCCGCCCGTTTCCACTTTCCTTCAGACAAAAAGCCGCTGTGCGGCTGCCACTCCCAACGACATCCGCTCATTCCTTGTTTTTGTTTTCATCTTTGAAAAACGCTGTATCAAGTTGCGCGTGGACCAAGCGCGAGACATCATCGCCGCGGGGGTCCAGTCCCACCCAGCCAACCATGAAGTCGGCCAGTTCGCAGAGATAGAACTGGAGATCGGGGCCGCCGAAGCAAAGGAAGGTTAATTCGATACCTAAAGCCACGGGCCGGCATGTTCCGTCGCTCCAATAAAACCCGTTGCGGATAATCCGGCGATCGCGCACCTTGGCCCAGTCGGTAGTGGTGCGCATGAAGTCGTTGCCGAACTCTCCGCCCTCGCGTACTCCAATAAAATACACAGGGGTAATACCGCCTTCAATTTTGTCCTGACGGATGATGCCGACAGCGCGTCGTTCCAGTCCGACTTTCTTGCCCTCGAAATACACAAACCCGGCCTCTGCCAGCGAGGTGGCTTTGATCTTGGCCCCAAAGGCCCGGAAATCGCGCGGCACACCCCATTGCACACGCATTAAATCCATGAAGTCATAAAGACGGTTGGGCCAGAAGTTTTCAAAGGGGTGTGTTTCGGGCGCCGAAGGCGGCGGAACTCCCTCATTGATCCGTGCACACCCGCCTGTGAATGCCATTACTCCTGCCACTGCTGCTGCAATCCAGTGCGCCTGTTTTCTCATGGCCGCTGCTCCTTTTTCTCAACGTCGTATTTGTGAGACCTCTTCTGCCTTTCGTTCGATCTACTCGATCGGCCGGCGCATTGGGCCGGGCGCCTTGATGCCGGTAATTTCTTCCTCGGTGTATATGCGCAAATCCGGTTCGTCTTCCTGCGGAATCGGCAGGAAGAACTTCCAGTTGTAGGATTTCCAGATCAACCGCAGGCCGTAGGCATCGAGCTGGTCGGGCACGTCGGGAATCTCCATGTCGGTAAAGCGCCGGATGCTGAACATCTTGGCAAGGCTGCCGGCCGGCCGGATCAGGCCGTCGGCGATGAGGGTGGTCGGGACAATCAGGACAACCCACGGCCGCAGATACAACCGCGTCTTGAAAATGCAATCGTCGTTGATGTATTCGTCGCGATCCACCACAATGGCGATGTCGTCCAGTTCATGGGACATGAGCATCATGCCTTTGGCGGAGCGGTAAAAGTCGTAGGCCCAGATTTCGAGCATGTCGCTGAACAGCCCGCGCAGGATGGGGCGGGTGAAAATGTTGTCGTCCACGAATCCGACGAGGTCGCTGGCGAACACCGTAATTTTGCCGCCGGCAATCAGACCGGCCGCCCCGAGGCCTTCGGCCAGTTGGAAGCCGTTGTTGATCAGTCCAAGCGCGCCGTCGCGGAAGTTGTAAAAAATGGCCCGCACGCCCCGCGCAAATTTCGTGTCGTAATACTTCATCTGCTTTTCCTCGCGGTGTTCGACCTTGATCGGCCGGTCGAACGACGCGCTCGCGCCTGCGGCGGCCGTCATCACCAATCCGACGAGTGTGTTTCGAATCATCGCTTTGCTTCGCATCGCTCTGCTCCTCTGCGTTGTGGATTCTGGAAAGTCCTTTGCCTGCACCATCATCTTGCGAAACATGGAATAAGAAAAAACTGCGCCGGTGCGGCGCAGTCTGTCACTTCTTCTCTTTCGGCTCGAGCGGTCGGCTCGGCGGTTCAAACAACTCCTGCCAGATCACTTCCGGCTTGACCATCGCGCGGTATTCCGACGGGAAGGGAATCGGGAAGGTGAGCACTTCCCACACCCCCCACGTCGTCCGAACAATGGCCTGCCCGGTGCCGCGAAACAGACCGACAATGGTACCGGTGAACGGGTCAATGTCCTCGATGGCAATGTGAATGTTGCGCGGAACCTCGCACCAGCCGAATCCAACATTACAGATGCCGCGAATCAACTTGCGCGTGATCTGCGCCATGACCGAACGCTTGTAGAGCGGCCCTTCGCGGGTCCATCCCTCGGAAACCAGCAAAACTGCGGTTGTCAGCAACAACGCCGCGAGCACCTTCATTCCCCACCGTCTTTTCATCATCCTCGCCCCCGCTTCATACGTTTATGTTGATCTTCTCGTTTCCTGCTCTCCCCGTGTTCCCCGAAACGAACTGTTTCAATCCTAATCATTCTTTCCTGAATATCCAACGGCACGAAAGCCGAAAACCCATCCACACGTCAAGCAAAAATTCACGGAGAAGGTGTGAAAATCTTGCCAAGCCGGCAATCGGTATTCCCGCGAACTGCCTGACAACGTTCCCTCCGGCATGAGGGTGTTTTGATGCTTGAAATGAAGGGCTGTCGGCGCCACTCTCTCCTTTTATGCGTATGGTGATTTCCGCCTCCAGACGAACCGACATTCCGGCCCACTACTATGATTGGTTGCGCGAGGGGCTGCGCCGGGGTGTGGTGGAGGTCACCCAGCCCGGCACGGGCAACGTCCATACGGTTTCTTTGCGCAACGAGGACGTTCACACCCTTGTGCTGTGGTCGAAAGACTTTCGGCGCGTGATTCGCGATCTCGACTTCTGGCGCCCGCAGCGCTTATACTTTAATTTCACCTTGAACGATTGTCCTTTCCTCGAGCCTTATGTCCCGCCGTTGGCTGACCGAATCGAACAGATGGCGGCTCTGGTGTCGTCCTTTGGGGCCGACCGCATCAACTGGCGGTTCGATCCGGTGGTCTATTGGGACGAAGGGCGCCGGAACAACCTCGGCGGCTTTTTGGCGCTGGCCGACCGCATGGCCGAACTGGGATTGCGCCGCTGCACGTTCTCGTTTATGACGGTCTATCGCAAAACCATCGCCCGCGGACGCCGACTCGGTATTGGGTGGTTCGATCCGCCCTTGCCGCAAAAGCGGGAAGTGGCCGCATGGCTGGCCGACCAGTGCCGACAGCGCGGCATTGCGTTGTTCAACTGCTGTAATGATGGGCTCGAAGGGATCGAAAACCTCTCGCGCGGCCGCTGCATTGACGGCCTGCTTTTGGCCCGGCTGGCCGACGAACCGTGTTCCGTCGAGCGCGACCGCAGCCAGCGGCCCCAATGTGGCTGCACGGTCTCGCGCGACATCGGAAGCTACTGGATGCTCTGCAGCCACGCTTGTTCATATTGCTATGCCAATCCGGCAGGCCGGTGAGCAAAGCCCTTGCGAATGAGCGGCGCAAAGGATATCCGATGAATACAGATAAGGCGTCCCTCCACATGGAGGGTCGGGTTCCACCCCGACCGGATTTCAATACGGACGCCGTAGAAGGCGTCCCTTATGGGAGAATAACGCCTCAGCATTTCAACCGGTACCGCGATAATTCCGGTCGGTTGTCAGGAGCAAGGATTTACGCTTTTATTGATGGCGGGCGTGGGGGACCCAATTTTTGAACGATCCATACTTTTCGCCATGAGCAAGAAAAACATTACGGCCGCTGATTCCATCCCCATTGCAACGGTTCTCGGCCTGCCGGTTGCGCGCCTGACTGTTGCCGAATTCATCGAGCGCGTCTCGGCAGCGGCCAGCGAACGCCGGGGTTGGCGCATTGCCTATGTCAACGCGGCAAATTTCAATCTGGCGGGCGACAATCCGGAATTTGCCGAAACCCTGCGCTCGTTCGATCTGGTGTATGCCGACGGTCAGGCTGTGGTCTGGGCGTCGCGCTTTCTAGGCGACCCGGTGCCCGAGCGGGTCAACGCGGGAGATTTCATCGAACAATTCTGCGCGGCATGCGCGCGCCGGACTCTGCGGGTGTATCTGCTGGGATCGAAACCGGATGTGGCCGAACGTGCCGCGCAATATTTGTCTGCGCGGGTTGCCGGAGTGCATATCGTCGGCTGCCATCATGGGCATTTCGACCTCGCGGACTCGCCGCGTATCGCTGCCGAGATCGCCCGCCGCGCCCCTGACGTTGTGCTGGTGGGCATGGGGGCGCCGCGGCAAGAGTTCTGGACGGCCGAGCATGCAGCGTCGCTGAACGCCGGCGTAGTCTGGTGCGTTGGCGCCCTGTTCGATTATCTGGCCGGCGAGACGCCGCGCGCGCCTGTGTGGATGCGGCGTGTCGGACTGGAATGGCTTTTCCGGCTGGCCGTCGAGCCACGCCGGCTTTGGCGGCGATATCTGATCGGCAACTGGCGCTTTCTCTGGCGCGTCCTTTGCGCACGCAGAAACCGATGCGGATGATTTTCGTGAGACACAACCATGCGGCTTTGGTTTTCGCGCCCCACTGCATTGTCGTCGCAAAGCCCGCAACCAACCCCAGACGGGGGTTTTCAGACATGGGCATGGCCGGCGGCATCGGTTCCGCCGCTGGTTTTTACAGCCCTTACGGTCTGGTGGTATTTCCATTGCCCGCAGACGCTGGTGTTTCTCGGCTATTTGCAGGGCGATCAGCCCGCTTATACGGCGCTGGCGCGGGCAGTGTTGCAGCGCGGCAACGGCCTTTTCTATGCCAACCCGTTTGACTTTGATCCCGCCGCACCGCGCGTTCTGACCAACTTTGGCTATATACTGCTGGGCGGACTGATTCGCCTCGCGGGCGACAAAACAGCGGTCGCATGGGAGATTTGGCGGCTTGGATGGGGAGTCCTTTGCTACGGTCTTTTTGCCCGGATCGTTGCGCGGCTGTTTGCGGCGACGGCACTGCGGTGGTGGGTCTATTGCGCCGGTCTGTTTGGCGGTGGTGCGGCGTGGATTCTGACGTTGGCGATAATGGCGGCGCGGCCCGAGGCGGGTTGGCTTCGCGCCTTTGTCGAGGCCGAAAAAGGCTACGACTGGTGGTGTCTGAACCTGTTCCGCCAATCGCTCTATCCGTTGGAGCTGGCCTATCACGCGCTGTTTTTCGGGGCTGTTCTGAGTTGCCTGAACCGTTGGCGGGGCGTTCTTTTGCTTGGGATTTTTCTGGTTTGGTGGACTCATCCGATTACGGCCATTCTCACAACCACGACGGTCGGCTTGTCGCTGCTGAGCGACTGGATGGACGGGCGGCGGCGCAGCGATCTATGGACGCTGGCCGGCGTGGCGGCTGTGGCCGCGGCATGGGCGGCCTACTATAGGCTTTATCTTCCACAATTTCCATCGGTGCGAAGTTGGATTGAGCAAACGCTGAGTTTTCATTTTCCCTTGCGCGGCGATGTCTGGCCGCGAGCGTGGGGGCTGCTTCTGGCGGGAGTGCCCGCTGCCCTGCTCTATCGTCCGTTGCGGTTGTGGCTTTTCGGGCAAAGAGACGGGCGGCTGGTCCTGTTCTGGGGCGCTGCCGTGCTCGTGTGGTCGCACAATGATCGCTTTCTGCCGCAGCCGATCCAGCCGATCCATTTTTTGCGCGGGTATCTGTTTCTGTTTCTTCTGATCCTGACAGCAAAGGCTGCGGAACTGATGTTGATGCGTCGGCAAGCGGAGCGGCCCGCTTCAGAACCGGTGGCGGCGGATCAGGCAGGGAAGAAGGGAAGCGGCGGGAAGAGGCACCGGGTTGGTATTCACGCGTTGGCGGGTGGGGTCGTCGTTTTGCTTTCGCTCGACAACGTGTTGTTTGTGGCGCGTGTGGCCACCGAAACACCCCAGCTCGGATTGCTGACCATCTCACCGGCAGCAAAGGCCGTGCTCGATTTTTACAGTGCGAAAAAAGAGAGCAAGGGCATTCTTTCGGCCGACCGGCATTTGGGGGTGCTGCTGGTTGCCCACACGCGCCATCGTCTGTTTCTCAGCGAGGCGGTGCTGACGCCGTTTTTCAGCGAGCGCGCATTCGACGCGGCGCAGATGCTACGCGACGGCGGGCGGGCGCTGGCGCGGCAACAAGGCATCGAGGAGATCGTTTTGTGGAAAACGCAGGGTGCGCCCTTTCCCGCGTGGGCACACGACCCGGCGCAGTTTCGGGTGGTTTTCGAGAATGAACTTTATCGGGTGGGGAAAGTGGACAAAGCAGCCGATGTGGACGCGACGGACGGTATGGGTCCAACTCACGGCCCGTCCCCCACAATTACTTCTACGCCACCTTCAGCAGTTCCTTGATTTTGATGACAGCGGAACCGGCGTCGGGTGCATAGCCTGTGGCGCCGACCTCGTTGGCGAAATCCTGCGTCACGGGTGCGCCACCCACAATTGTTACGACGTTCGGCCCGATTTCCTGCTTCAGCGCGTCAATGATGGTTTTCATGCCCGGCATGGTGGTGGTCAGCAGGGCAGACATGCCGACGATGGCACCCGGGCGCTGTTTGGCCGCTGCGACAAATTTCTCGCGCGACACATCCACACCCAAGTCCACAATTTCAAATCCCGCGCCGCCGACCATCATTGCCACCACGTTCTTGCCGATGTCGTGCATGTCGCCTTTGACGGTTCCAATGATTAGCGTTCCGAGGGGCTTGACCCCTTGAGCGACCAGCAACGGCCGCACTTGATCCATGCCGGCCTTCATGGCTTTCTCGGAGATCATAATATCGGGCAGAAAGATTTCGCAGTCGCGGAACTTCTGCACCAGCACGTTCATTCCCGCCACAAGGCCCTGATTGAGAATCTCGACCGCCGGAATTCCCTCCTCGATGGCTTGTCGGGTCAGTTCCAAAACCCCCGGCTGGCCTTTCATATCCGGCGGATAATTCGAGTCCTTGTTGGCTTTGCCCCGAACGACACAATGTGCGATTTGCTCCAACAGTCCCATGATGGCCTCCTGTTTGACGGCATGGGAAAAGAAACTTTAACCATTCTGCAAAAACAAAACCGCTTCTTGCTAAACGGACGGCCGTGAAGAAATCAATAAAAAAGAAACCCTGCCGGTGGGTTCAGCCGTTCCACCGTTCCGCCGTTCAGCCCCATAACGTCGAAACCAGTTGACCGGAGCAAAAAGGACCAGCCATATTCCAGTCTCCGTTGCATGCAGCGCAACGCACCAAACCGGCTTTGTAAATCTACAAGGAGAACGCCGAATGGGGAAGCATCGGCCGACGCGGCCCTGCCGCCTCAAAGGGCAGATGATCGAACCGCTTCAGCTGCGGGGAAATGAATCCGTTTCGCGGATGGTGGACGGAGTATTCGCCCAATCGGGCTTCAACGGCCGCCGACTGGCAGAGGCCTGCCAGCTTTATTCCCGGATGCTGCGGGAGGACACGACAGTTGCCTTGACGTTGGCCGGTGCAATGACGCCCATCGGCATGAGCGGGCCGATTATTTCGCTCATCGAGAACGGGTTTGTGGATTTTATTATTTCCACCGGCGCCAATCTTTACCACGATCTGCATCGGCCGTTCGGCTGCCCAGTCGTGCAGGGATCTTTTTATGCCGACGACAACGAACTGGCCGAACGGGGAATTGCGCGCATTTATGACACGTTCATTTCGGACGACGATACGCTTCTGGCTACTGACCGTGTGATTTTGGACGCGGTCGCGCAGATTGAACGCGGCCGCCCCATTTCCACCGCCCAGTTGCATAATGCTTTGGGGCGGGCGGTATGCCAGAAGGCCCCGCATCCTGAAAAGTCGTTTCTGGCCGCCGCCGCCCGCCATGACGTGCCCATCTATTGCAGCGCCCCCGGCGACAGCTCCATTGCCATGAACCTGATTGTTCCCCATCTTTTGGGTGATCCGGTTCAGATTGATCCGTTACAGGATGTGATCGAGACGACGGCCATTGTTCGTTTTTCGGAGAAAAACGGCGCGGTGGAAATCGGCGGGGGGCATCCCAAGAACTTTTACATGCAGACGCAGCCGACCCTGTCGCAGATTCTGCGTGATTATTCCAAACAGGGCCACGACTACTTCATCCAATTGACCACCGATGCGCCGCACTGGGGCGGTCTGTCGGGTGCCACGCCCCAAGAGGCCAAGTCGTGGGGCAAGATCAAGGACGCCGCCATCAACAACGTCGTGGTGTATAGCTGCGCCTCGATCACCTTTCCCATTCTTTGCCAGTATGTGCTGACAACGAACAAGCCGCGCAAGCCCAAGCGCCTGATGACGCGTGTGGCGGAATGGGCCGAGGCTCTGGCGGAGAAAGTGCGCCGCGACAAGAACTTTTCACGCTATTGCAAGTTGTGGCGCTGCGAATGACACCGTGCACCCGGCACACCGACATGAAATGGACCGACGCGGAAGATATTGCCGTTGCCCTTGCCGAGCGGTTTCCCGATCTCGATCCGCTGGCGGTTCGCTTTACGGATTTGCACCGGTGGGTTTGTGAACTCGACGGCTTTGACGATGTGCCGGAGGCTTCGACCGAGGGAAAGCTTGAGGCCATCCAGATGGCCTGGCTCGACGAATACCGCCGGAGCCGGTAGTCGGCAAACGGTCTTGACAACACGCCGCAAGGTCGGCAGACAACTGGAGATTTTTTCTACGGGGGTATGGAAACGACAATGCAAATTATGGCTGGAGATGTCCGGGCCAACCAAAAACTGGTCCTCGACGGAGATGTTTGGGTGGTTGTAAGCGCCGAGCACTACAAACGCGAGCAGCGCCGCGCCATCGCGCGCATTCGCATGAAAAGCATTACGACGGGCAAGGTGATCGAGCGCAACTTTCCCACGGCCGAGCCGCTGGAGCTGGCCGATCTCGAACTGCGCGACATGCAGTTCCTCTATCGTGAAGGTGATCACTATGTCTTTATGGACGAAACCACGTACGAGCAAATTCACCTGTCCAGCGATTTGCTCGGCGATGCCGCCGGCTATTTGAAGGAAAATGCCACCATCACAGTGACCATGCACGAGGGCCGCGCCATTGGTGTCGAGCTTCCGCCCAAAGTGGACCTCAAGATTGTGGATACCATGCCTGCGGTGCGCGGCAACACCGTTCAGAATGTGACGAAGGCGGCCACGCTGGAAACGGGCCTTGTCATCCAAGTGCCGCTGTTCTGCAATACGGGCGACGTGGTTCGCGTGAGCACGCGCGACGGCTCTTACGTCGAGCGCGTGTGAACTCCAAGATGAGGGATGAAGGATGAGGGATACGGGATGAACCTCCCGGACAATTTTTGTTTGGAGGTGCGCGACCCTGAACCTTTGGCCCCTCTTCCGCCGGCATCCCGCCTACATCCCTTGTCCGTCATTTCCTATCCCGTGCTCTCGCTCATTGCTCGTTTCTCATCCATCCTTCGGCGTGTATCCTTCAGCATTCATCCGCCATCCGCCATCCCCCATTGCCCATCCCCCCAAGACTGGCGCGGGATTTTTGCCTGTCGTGTTGAAATCCTGCTGTTCATCCTCCTCTGGTTCACCTACGCCTATTTCTACCAGTCATCGCAGCACAACGAGGCGGCGCGGTTTGATCAGACGCGGGCCATTCTGCAAAAAGGCGTTCTCCATATAGATGAATTCGCCCGCTACAACACGGCCGACGTCGTGACCATCCAGCGCCCCGACGGCACGGCGCATGTCTATCCGAACAAAGCCCCCGGCACCTCGCTTCTCGCCCTGCCGGCTTTTGGCTTCTGGATGCTGGCGTTGAAGGTGCTTCCCCTTGCGGAATGGCTCTATTGGCACTGGGTGGCCTATCTTACGACAGTCACAACGGTTGGGCTGTTGTCGGCGCTGGCGGCGTTGGCGATGTACGGGGTTCTGCAGCGGGCAACGGGCGAACGTTTTTTCTCGCTGTTGGCTGTATTGGCGGTGTGGCTGGGAACGATTTGTTTTCCGTTTTCCACGCTGTTTTTCAGCCACCAGCAAGCCGCTGCGCAGTTGATTCTGGCGTTTTGGATTCTCTTTCGCTGGCGGCATGACGGGCCGGCGAAGATGCGTTGGCCGCTCGGGCAAATCGCACTGGCCGGTGCGCTGTGCGGATTCACGGTGGCAACGGAATATCCGACGGTTCTGCTGGTTATACTCCTGACGGTCTATTTTGTTCTCGGCCAATCTTGGCGGGCCGGCGGGGTCGCGTTGCCGTTGGTTGGCGTGCGCAGGCCGGCGGCGGCGATCGCAGTTTTTCTTGCGGCACTGGCCGGCGGACTGGCCGTCCTCGGCGCCTACAATTGGCTCGCCTTTGGCAGGTTGTTTTACATCCCCTATGAAGCCTACGCCCATGCCGGCCCGGCGGCGGCCTTTCCCGGACACGCCCGCGGCTATGCCGGCGTTCACTGGCCCGGCTGGCGGAACTTTCTCGACGTTTTGCAGGAAATTACCATCCGACCGCAGCGTGGCCTGCTATACGTCGGTATCGAGGGGGGCTGGCTTTATGCCTGCAATCCGGTGCTGTGGCTGGCACTGCCGGGCATCGTCTGGCTGTTTCTCCAAACACGCTTTCGCGCGGAAGCGGCATTGGCGGCGGCGATGGGCTTGGCCTATCTCACATTCAACGGCTGCTATGGCGACAGCATAGTGTATTGGGGCGGGG
>JAOAGV010000109.1 GCA_026415575.1 Candidatus Sumerlaeia bacterium | reverse complement strand
GCCTACGACTAGAGGGCCCTTTCAGGGCTTGCCAGCCTTGATTGCGATTTTTCATAGGGCGTTGCCCCGGGCTAAAATAGATGCCCCTTTCAGGGCCGGAAAAAACCGCCCGCAGACTGAAATTCATATTCCCCTGTACATATGCCCATTGCATATTTTCCATATGCCCTTGGGCGCATTCCTTTGGTTGCGGCCAAAGGCCGCGTTGGCAGGAACTTTCCGGTCAACACCCCAAACAAAACAAGCAAACACTATCCCTGCGACTTCACGTAATTCAACAGGCCGCCGGCGAGGATGATCTGCACCTGCCGCGGCGTGAGATTGTGCTCGACGGCATAGTCCACATGCCGCGCGACATTCTTGATGATCAGCTGTTTGCCCGACTCCAAGAGCTGCCGCACGTAGGGCAATTCCAACTCGGCGTTCGGTTCGATTTCGTCATAGTTGCGCGGGTCGGTGAAGACCAGCGGCAGGATGCCGAAGTTGATCAGGTTGGCGCGGTGAATGCGCGCAAATGATTTGGCAATCACGGCCTTGATGCCCAGATACATGGGGGCCATGGCTGCGTGTTCGCGGCTGGACCCTTGGCCGTAGTTTTCGCCGCCGACGATAAGTCCGCCGCCGGCTGCCTTCACGCGCTTGACAAAGTTCGGGTCCATGTTGGTGAAGACATATTCTGAAATCGCCGGCAGGTTGGAGCGCAGGGCAAGGATTTTCGCCCCCGCCGGCATGATATCGTCGGTCGTCACATTGTCGCCTGTTTTCAGCATCACGCGCAGGCGCAACATTTCGGGCAACGGCTCGCCCAACGGCAGCGGTTTGATGTTGGGTCCGCGAACAACCTCGACCTTGTCCGGGTCTTTGGCCGGCGGAAGAATCATCGAGTCGTCTATCAGATAGGCGGCCGGTTCTTGGATTGTGATTCGCTTTTTCAGCGTGCGCGGATCTTCGATGTGGCCGGCAATGGCGCTGACGGCCGCCACTTCGGGGCTGCACAAATACACCTCGGCATCGGCTGTTCCGGAGCGCCCCTTGAAGTTCCGGTTGAACGTGCGCAAGGAGACCCCGCCCGACGGCGGTGCCTGTCCCACGCCGATGCACGGCCCGCAGGCGCATTCGATCAATCGCGCCCCTGCCAAGATCAGGTCGGTCAACGCTCCGCTTTTCGAGATGGTCTGGAGCACCTGTTTCGAGCCGGGGGCAATGACCAGACTGACATCGGGATGCACTTTCTTTCCGCGCAAAATGGCCGCAGCAACCGACAGGTCGTGATACGAGGAATTGGTGCAACTGCCGATGACCACCTGATTGAGCTTGACGTGCTTCAGTTCTGAGGCCGGAACGACCTTGTCGGGGCTGTGCGGCGCGGCCACCAGCGGCTGCAGCTTTCGCAGGTCAATTTCCAACTGGCCGTCGTAGGTGCAATTGGGGTCGGCCGCCAGTGGCAGCCAGGCTGCCGGGCGTTTCTGGGCGCGGAGAAACTTGCGCGTCATCTCATCGCTCGGGAAAATGGATGTGGTGGCCCCCAATTCTGCGCCCATGTTGGTAATGGTCGCGCGCTCGGCCACACTCAGCGATTTCACGCCGTCGCCTGAATACTCCAGAATCCAGCCCACGCCGCCTTTCACGGTCAGGCGGCGCAAAATCTCCAGAATCACGTCTTTGGCCGTTACCCACGGCCCCAGCCGCCCTTTCAGCACCACATTCATCACTTTGGGCATGGTCAGATAAAACGGCTGGCCTGCCATGGCGCAGGCCACGTCCAAGCCGCCAGCCCCGATGGCAATCATGCCCATGCCGCCGGACGTGGGCGTATGGCTGTCGGAGCCGAGAAGCGTTTGGCCCGGCACGGCAAAGCGTTCCAGATGCACTTGATGGCAGATGCCGTTTCCCGGCCGGGAGAAAAAGACGCCCTTTTTGGCGGCAATGGTCTGGAGAAAGCGATGGTCGTCGGCGTTCTCGAATCCAGTTTGCAGTGTGTTGTGGTCCACGTAGCTGACCGACAGTTTGGTTCGCACGCGCGGGATGCCCAACGCCTCAAATTGGAGGTAGGCCATGGTGCCCGTGGCGTCTTGAGTTAGGGTTTGGTCAATACGAATGGCGATTTCGCTGCCGGGGGTCAATTCGCCGGAGACGAGGTGCTCCTTGAGGATTTTTTGAACCAAATTAAGTGGAGTTCCTCTGGTTTGCCGTAGCGCGGCCGTGTTCGCAGACGATTTCGTCTGTTTGGACTCCGCTTTCTTGGGCAAGCCCGATTTCCGTGTGACCCTGCCGGTTTTTTTCGCTCCGGCTTTCGGTGCGGACTTTTTCTTAAGAGCCATTTCATTTCTCCTGAGCGCGCATGGACAAACACCGGCAGGATTAGCCGGTCAAATGTATTCTGAGCTATGCACCGAAAGCCAAGTCAATGGAATTCCAGCATTTATGCAAAAAAGTCTCGGAAAAGCCGGAATTGCAGGTCGTGTTTCAAAAAAAGACAAAAAAGTCTGGATTTGCTTTCGGCTTTTCAAGCCGAAGGGCCGGCACATGCAGATTATTGATTTTATATATCTTATTCCGGATAGCCTATGGCTTGGCCCAACATAATTTTCTGGTCTGGCCGCAAACCCAGCGCTTTGGCAATTTCCGGCCGGTTTGCTCCGTCATGCACAACCGTTCCCAAGCCTTCGGATGCGCAAAAGAGATATACATTTTGGCTGATAAAGCCGGTATCGGCGGCAGAATAGAAATCTTTCTTTTTTGGGTCTTTGACTTTTTTCATTTTGGCTTGATCGGCCACATAGATAAGACTCATAGGCGCTTTTTTAGAAAACTCGCCCCCGCCCAACTTCCCCCGAATATCTTCGCTGCTGATCTTTCGTAGCGCATGAGCTTTCCCCTCATACAGATATACGCCGTCGCGTTGGGCCACATAGACTTCGATTTCCTGCGCGTCGGTGGCCGACGGGGCCGTGCGTTTTCCGGAATCAGGGCGGTTGATTCCGGCAGCCGCCCATAAAAGGTTCGAGAGCGTTTGCAACGGGATGGCTTTGTCGCTCAGCGCGCGAATCGTCTTGCGCTCCTTGAGGGCTTGCATCAGCGGCTTTCCGCCTTCGGTTTGCGGTGTCGGCAGCGCTATGGTCGAGGTGGTTTGCGCCGATGCGATCGCCGCCGCAAGCAGGACAGTCATCGCAAGAAATCCGACAAGGTAGAACCGGCTTCTTTTCATTCCACAAACCTCCATGTTTGCAATTGTGTATAACGAATCAGGCCAAAGGCATGGCCATATTCTTCACATCGCTCAGCGGCGCGTCGCGCCTTCGATTCTCCGAATCCGAAGCGCAACGTCATCCACATACTCCGGCGACGGGGAGAGCTTGATATTGCCCCCCGCGTGATCCAAGTCTTGAACTTGTTCGATTTGTCCCGTCTTTGTATTCAGCCATTCGGCCCGATAGCGCCCTTCGGGCATGTCGAGGGTGAGCGCTACTTTCCCCTTTCCGCCGCGGACATAGACGGCATAGGCACGGCCGGTTTCGACCAATGCTCGCGCGGTCACCGGCGATGTTACGCCGTCCACGATCACGGAATTATCCGGCTTCATGCGGATAAAATCGAAGCTGTTGATAAACTCGGCCAGAATTTGCAGCTGGCGCCGCAGCGTTCGTCCCCCGCCGCCCGGCTGCGTGGGCGGAAACTGAAAAGTGCCGTCCTCGCGGCCAACCGTGAACGAGTAGTCAAGGTTGCTATAGACCCCGCCGCCGGCAAGAATGAAGTCCCATCCTTCCGTCCGATACGGCCGGTCGTCGGTTCCCTTGAAACCGGTCTCGTCGTCCGCGATGACTTTGTTAAGATGATAGTTGAGGCCGACAGTAACCGGCGGCGTGGCATAGTGAAAATTGAAAATCGAAACAGCGGGGTTGGGGTTTTCAATTTTCTTGGAGCCGTTGGCAATGTTCTGAGCGATCAGATGTTTGTGCGGCAGATTCTTTTCCGTCTCCACAATGATCGAAGCGATGTGCGCCTGCCAGTCGTCCGGTATGCGGCCGGCATACGGTTCATTGCAAATCTCATAATACACGTTGTCGAACGGGTTAAGTTCCGTAACAATCTTGCGCACCATGGCCTCTTGGACGGCCAGCAAGTTGCCGTTTTTCAGGGTGTTGGCCGCAGTTCTTGGGATGTCGCCGACACCGTTGATGTTGTTTGACGCCTTTAGAGGACTGAGTTCCCACATCTCCTCGCGGTAATACGGACAAAACAACACCAGTTCGACTACGACGCCGCGGCGGCCCGCCTGCGCAACGAAGTCCTTCAGCCGTGCAAAATACTTCTCGTCCCAGCGGGTCAGATCGAACTTGTTTCCGCCGTTGGCGTATCCCGGGTCGTTGCTTCGCGCCCAAGGGCAGATAAAGCGATTCGGCTTCGGCGCCAGAGTATTTTCCGTGATATTGAACGATTTTGGCGATTCCACATACGCCCCCGAAAACGTGCGGGTTTGATTCAGACCATAGCGCTGCAACTCGTCCAAATAGCGAACGTAGTCGAAGTCCAGATTGATCACCGCCCCGTAGTGTTCGCCGGAGGTGATCAGGACGGTGGGTTTGCCGCGAAACAGAAAATAGTGGGGATTGTCGGGATGGAGCGCAATTGGCGGTTGTCCGGTTGCCGGCGCTGCCGCGCCAAGGGATGCTGCGGCAAAAAGCAGGGCCAGCCACACATGTTGAAAATCGTTATGGTTTCCGCAACGTGCTTGCATTTTGGACGCCATGATGTTCTCCTTTCACCGGCGCGTATGACAAGCGGCTTGGTTTTGGATTGTGCGCCAGCCGCCTGTCAACCGAGGAATGACCAGATTCATGGGCTTTCTGTCGCTTTTTCGCCGACACTACAAAACGCGGCCGGTGCAAGGGGCATTAAGAGAAAGGACGGTCTGTCCACCCATGTTTTCTCGATTTCGCCGGATATCTGCTTTGCTGCCGGCTGTTTTGCTTGCCGCATCCTGCGCTCGTGTGAGCTTTCCCCCGCCCACACCCCCGCGGCAGGATTTCACCTCAACCGACCGAATTGTCGGCACCTACTATTTCTATTGGTATAAGTATCCTTCATCGCACTTTTTTGACGATGCCAAGCACAGCGACGATGCCCTTACGGACCACTTCCCCAATCCCGAGGCGGTGGATTTCGAGTCCGTCGAATGGCACATGGGTGAACTGACCGACATGGCATGCTGTGGAATTGATTTTGTCCTGCCTGTCTATTGGGGCGCGCCGGGCAACTACGACCGCGGCTCCGGCTACTTCAGCACGCGCGGTCTGGACGCCATGCAAAAGGCGCGCGAGCGATTGCTCGCCCAAGGCCGGCCCTGTCCGCCCTTCGGCATGTTCTACGACACGACCACGCTATTGAACAATTTGCGCGGCGACCGCCCCGCCGGTGGCAAGGCTGACCTCACCACAACCCACGGCATGCAGGTTTTTTACTATACCATCCGCGACTACTGGCGGCGGCTGGACCGCAAACACTGGGCCACGCTCGACGGCCGGCCCCTGACGGTTCTCTATTCCGCCGGTTTTGCCGCCGCCTACAACCAAGCAGCGTTCGATTACGTCTATCGCGAGTTTGAAAAGGACTTCGGCGTCCGGCCATACATTCTGGCCGATACCAGTTGGCGAAAAGTCAAACCCGACGGCTTTTACAGCTGGGGCGCGGCGCTGGTCGGCCCCGCCATCCACGACGCTGTCGCCATCGGTCCGGGCTATAACGACTCGGCCGTTCCCGGCCGACGCACGCCGATTCGCGACCGCGAGAACGGCCGCTTCTACGAATACAGCTGGATCGAGGCCATTCGCAGCGGCCGGAACATTGTCCTGCTGGAAACTTGGAATGAAATGCACGAAGGCACCGACATTTGTCACTCCGTCGAATACGGAAGACAGTATCTGGAACTGACGCGCAAGTACGTGCGGCTGTTCAAAAAGGGCGTGCAATTGGACCAAACCATCACACTTCGGCATCCGAAGCCGCTGCCGCCCGGACCGACCAACGAGGGGGCCGAGTTTGCCGGTTCGCCCGCCGTCTCGATCAACTTTGCCGCGGACGAAAAGAAGGGGCTGCGCATCGTGCGCCAAGCCGACGGCGGCTTTCAAATGACCGAGGTCGCCGGAAAACGCTGCGTCCAGTCGCTCCGCGCCGACCATACGTATCTCTATTTTGCCGTTCCCGATCCGTTCTACTACGACCAGAAGCAACCCGTGGTCATCGAGTTCGAGTATTTGGATTCGGGGCAGGGCCGGCTGGTGATCGAATACGACTCGCACGACGGGGCGTTGGCCCACGACGGCGCATACAAGGCCGCCGGCGCTGTGGCGCGAAAAAACAGCGGCCAGTGGGTCACGCACAGGGTTCGGCTCGACGACGCACGGTTTTGCAGCCGGCAGAACGGTGGCAGCGACTTCCGCATTGCGGTCTTCGGGGACCCGCTATGTGTCAGCCGCGTAACGGTGAGGAAGTAGAGTGGCTGTTTACCATGTGGCAAAAGGAGCCCGTCGGAGGAGACACGTAATTGCCGCGGAGTAGGCGATTAACGCATAGTTTCCACACCAGAATGGTAGCCGGCCATGCTCGGCATGTCTTAAATCCCATGTTAGAACAGGAGAGCATCTCCATGCGCCGTACCACCTATTCCCGTGCCGAAACTGTCCGACGGAGTATCATTCCCCTCGTCGCGTTTCTTGCCCTTCATTTTGAGTTTTGCGCCAACGGGCAAGCGGCCGCGGAGAATGCGGCCGCGAAATCCGAAGAGCGGTATCTGAACGCCGCGCCGTTCGGCGAAGGCCGCCTCAGCGACGACGGGACGCAGTATCTTCTGATCTGGGAGGACGCCCGCGATGTATTCCGCGTTGTCGTGCGCTGGGCCGACGCGGCATTGGCGCCCGCGCCCGACGCCGTCCGTTTGCAATACTGGCAGTCGTCGTGGCCACAACGGCGTATTCCACGCGATCAGCCTTCGGGCGCAGGAAGTTCCGGCTGGCTCGACATCGGCGACTGGTATAACGGCCGCTGGCTTGACGCCGACTGCATGCTTCAGCGCGACGGCGCGGTGTGGACTTACACATTCCATCCCGTCAATGCCAAAGAATTTCCGGCCCTCAAGAATTTTGCGGCGACCTACCGCTCGACGCTGAAGTTGCGGCTGACGGGCAAGTCGCCGCTGCCGAAACTCGCCGGGTTCGAGGCTTACACCGATTCGACAATGCACGCCGCTGACGTTGCCATCGAGTGGGGCGGCACGGCACAAAAGAGCCAGACGTGGGATGGCCGGTTGGAGGTTTTTAATGGCGCGATTCAAAGCATCGTCCCGTTGTCCGATGCAAGCGAGGTCAAAATAGGCGCGGACTCTACATGGAAATCCAAAGTGCAGGGGCGCACCGACGGCATTCGCGCGTGCATCGAATACGCGCAGCCAAAAGGCTATAATTCTTTCGACGAAACCGTGGTGACTGTGCGCGCGAAACATGCTGTAGTTTCGTTTGCCATGGCCGACGTGATGCGCGGCGAGACAATCTTCCTTCCCGATTTCGGCGTGCTGGTGCGCAAGGCCGATTCCCCGGCGTCGTATGCCGAAACCGAAAAACGCTGGCAGGAAAACCGAAACAAGAGCATCTACGCGCGCGTGGCCGAAGCCCCCGAACAGACCTTCCCCCGCGCATGGGAAGACATGCCGCAGAAAGCGCCTCATTACATTCCGTTGAGCTTCGAGGGCAGCCGGCAGCACTTCGGCGTGGACGAACGCGGCGAGGTTTTTACCGAGCGCGGCTGGATTCGGCGCATTCGCGGCAAGGACACCGACCGCTGTCTGTGGGACGGCAACATCCGGTTCCGTTTCGGCTTGCCCGATTCGCCGCCGGTGGCGCGAACAATCGAGGACGGCGACCTGCCCATTATCATTGCCGCATGGGAGCGCGACGGAATCCGCTATGAGCAGACAGCGTTTGCCGCACCGTTCGACGGCGTGCCGACGGACCGAAAAGGTGTCGCCGCCGACGCGACGCTGGTTCTCCTAATGCGGATCCAGATGACCAACACCGGCTCAAGCGCGGCTGAAGGCCGCTTGGATATTGCTGTCAACGCCGGCGGCAAAGACGAACTGCTGCGCGAGGAGAAGGGGCTGATTTTCGCTTCGGGCGAAAACCCGCGGCGCCTGCGCATGTTCTTTGACGCCGGCGAAAATGGCGCCCTCTCACCAGAGAAAGCAAAAATCATCTACCGCGTGCCGCTCGAAAAAGGCCAATCGCACAGCGTGCGTGCGGCCATTCCGTTCATCACGCTGACCGAGCCGGCCGAATGGGAGCGCCTGCGCAAAATGGATTTCGAGGCGCAGCGCAAGGCCGTCCGCACCTACTGGCGCGACCGAATCGCCGCGGGCGCGCAAATCCGCACGCCCGAGGCCATGATCAACGAGTTTTATCGCGCCCATGTCTCGCACCTGCTCATCAACTGCGAGCGCGAGGTGGGCAACGACAACCATGTTATGGCCAAAGTCGGCACATTCCACTACGGCGTCTATAGCAACGAGTCGGTGATGATGACCAGCGATCTCGACCGCCGCGGCTATCCTGACGTGGCCCGCCGCGCCTATGACATGTGGCTCGACTATCAGGGAACGGTTGCGCTGCCGGGCGACTACTCGACCAAGGACGGCGTGTTCTATGGCGCCGCCGGCTACGAAGCCGGCGGCTACAACCAGCACCACGGCTGGGTGCTGTGGGGATTGGGCGAGCACTATTGGTATGGCCGCGACGGCGCGTGGCTCGAGCGCGCCGCACCGAAAATCATCAAGGGCTGCGACTGGATCGCGCAGCAGCGCCGCCGCACCGTCGAATACGCCAAGGACAGCCCGCTCCGCGCCATCGAACGCGGCCTGCTTCCCCCCGGCCGGCTCGAAGACATCGGCGACTGGCGATGCTGGCTTTCGACCAACGTCTATAGCTGGTGGGGCATGGACAACGCTGCGCGCACACTGGCCGACATCCGCCATCCCCAAGCCCGGCGGCTGTTGAAGGAAGCGGAGGCCTACAAACAAGATATTCTGGCCGCTTTCACCGAGGCCATGCGCCGCTCGCCCGTGGTGAAATTGCGCGACGGCAGTTGGATTCCCCACATCCCGCCCGACGTCCACCGCCGCGGCCGGTCGTTCGGTTGGATTACCGAAACGCTCGAAGGGGCAATTCATCTGGTGCGCTGCGGTCTGATCGCACCCAACGATCCGATCTCGACGTGGATCATCAAGGACTTCGAGGATAACCTGTANCTGTCGGAGCAGTACGGCTACAATCTTACCGGCGCGGACTTCGAGCGCTACTGGTTCAGCCGCGGTGGCATTTCGATGCAGGCCAACCTCCTGTGCAATCCAATCCCCTACCTGCTGCGCGACGAGCCGAAGCATTTTCTGCGCGCATATTTCAACGCTTTCGCCGCCAGCTTTTTCCCCGACACGCGCATGATGACCGAGCACGCGCTGCCGAACATCGGCGATTGGCGGGGCGACCATTATAAGGCGTCCGACGAAGCCAACTCGACCTACTGGCTGCGGATGATGTTCATACAGGAGCGCGGCGATGCGCTGTGGCTGGGAGCAGCCATTCCGCGCTACTGGCTGGCCGATGGACGGCAGATCGGCATCGAGAACGCGCGCACGCATTTCGGGCCGATGAGTCTGTCATTGACGTCGCACGCACGCGAGGGCACGATCGTCATGAGTGTCGAGCCGCCGTTGCGCAATCCGCCGAAAAGCATTCGCGCCTATTTTCGCCATCCCGAAGGTAAACCGGTCAAAAGTGTGACTGTGAACGGCCGGAGATGGCGAAAGTTCGACGAGACAACGGGTGCTGTTATTCTGCCCGCTCTGACACAACGGACGGTCATCGTCGCTCAGTTTTAACGACCGATGGCACGCCTTGTTCTGTGAGGCTCAGAGAGAGAAGGTATGCAGACGCGTCCAAGACCCGTGGGCCATTGTTTCATTCCGCACGGCGGACGTTGACCTTTCGGAATCGGGCCGGCGCGCTGCCCTGCGTCATCTGGTAAATCTGCATCGGATCGCCCTTGCCGCAATTCTGTGTGCCGTAGGGTTGCCATTCGGTCTCGTCGCAAATGGCATCGCACGAATTCCAGAACTCCGGTGTGATCGCCTGATAGGTCAGGTCGCGCACCATGCCGGAAAGCTTGCCGTTGTGGATGAGCCAGAAGGCGTCGCCGCCAAATTGAAAATTCAACCGCTTCTGGTCTATGCTGAACGAGCCGTCGCCGTCTATGAGAATGCCCTCGCGCGTCTCGGCGATGAGATCGGCCAGCGACAGGCGCTCGCGCCCGGGCATCAGGCACACGTTGGGCATGCGCAAGATCGGGATGCGGTCCCACGAGTCGGCATGGCACGAGCCGCAGCTGCGCAACGCGCCCATGGCCGGCGCCGTCTCGCGGTTGGTCGAATAGCCCACCAGAATCCCGTCGCGCACAATATCCCAATCCTGACACGTCACGCCGTCGTCATCGTAGCCGGTTGAGGCGAGAAGGCCGGGCTGCGCGTTGAGCGCGCGGAAATTGACCAGCGGCGAGCCATAGCGCAGCGTGCCAAGGCGGTCGAGCGTGGCAAAACTTCCGCCCGACAGGCTTTCTTCCATTCCCAAAACCCGGTCCAATTCCGTCGCATGGCCGACCGATTCGTGGATGGTGAGGAAAAGATGACTGGGCAGCAAAATCAGATCCGTGGGTCCCTCGGGGCAGACGGGGGCATGGAGTTTTTCGACGGCCTCGGCCCCGACGCGGCGGGCGTGGCCGGCAAGGTTGGCGCGCTCGACCACTTCATAGCCGCCATTGAGCGGCGGCGGTTCATATTTTCGCATCTGGGCATCGCCCGTTCCGACGGCGGTGGCGCGAATGCCGCACGCCGAGGTCAAAATGTCCACTTCCAGCAGCGACCCTTCCGTGTTGGCAAATGTCTTGGTTTCGCGGCGGAACCGCAGAAAGGAATTGGCTTTGCTGACCCCGGCGACTTGCAACATAGTCTCATGAACCGAAAGCAGGAGGTCCACTTTGCGCTCGATGGGCACCTCAAACGGGTCGGCCTCGCGCGGCGTGGCGTGGCGGTCGCGATGGGGCGGCTCGTCGGCCAGCCGAACCGGCGGCCCCTTGCGCAGCGAAGCGCTCGCCCGCGCCACAGCGACGGCTTGGCGGGCAACCAACTCTATAGAGGCCGGCACAAGATCGCTTACAGCGGCAAAGCCCCATGCGCCGCCAAAGAGCACCCGCACGCCCAACCCGCACGATTCCCCGTCGCTGATTCGTTCGATACGGCGGTCCTCGGCGAGGATGTGCTGATTTCGGATCGTCACGACGCGTGCATCGGCATAGTCCGCGCCGGCACGCCGGGCGGTCTCGGTCGCCGCCTTGACCGCTTCTTTTGCCTGATCGCCCCACATGATGTGCTTCGAGCCGGTCCTTCCATTCACAGAGTCATTGATGCGGGATAAGCGCCGAAGGGCGTTGGGCTGTCAACGGGAAAACCAGTTGACCCGCGCGCCGGACAAAGGGCAGGAACGTTTGCAGAAAGGCAAACTTGCATTCGGAGAGGAGTCGAAACGTTATGATCGCACGGCAGATTGTCAAACCCCTTTGTCTGGCGCTGGCAGCGGCGAGTTTTTCCTGCGCCCCGTCGGGCCGGCTGATTCCAAGCCGCCTGCTCCCGTCGCGGCCCAAACCCGACGTTCCAGTTGGTTGGGCCGAAGCAATTCGCGTGCGACCGAAACATCGCCCGCTGAATATCGCTCATCGCGGCGCGCGAAGTCTGGCGCCCGAAAACACCATGGCGGCCATTCGCGCGGCGTTGGAAGTCGGCGCCGACGGCTGGGAAATTGACGTGCATCCGACGCGCGACGGCCGGCTGGTGGTGATCCACGACGACACACTGGATCGAACGACCAATGCGCGCGAGGTGTATCCCGACCGCAAGCCGTGGTATGTCGCCGACTTCACGCTCGACGAGATTCGGCGCCTGGATGCCGGCTCGTGGTTTGTCAAAAGCGATCCGTTTCAGCAGATCAAGGAAGGTGCTGTTTCGCGCGAGGCGGCCAAGGCCTTTGCCGGCGAAAAAGTGCCAACGCTCGAAGAGGTGCTTCGCTTCACGCGGGAAAGCGGGAAACTGATTGACGTCGAAATCAAGCAAATGCCGCGCCGCTACCCGGATGTCGTGGAACAAGTGGTGGCAGCCATTCATGCCGAAGGGCTGCGCGACCGCGCCGCAATCTCTTGCTTTGATCACTCGTGCGTGCTGGAGGTCAAAGCGCTGGATCGCAAACTGATGACCGGGCCGATTGCCAACGACCGGATTGGACGGCCTGCAAAGTATGTGGGAACACTGTTGGGCGCCGAGGCCTGCTTCCTGTCGGGCAGTTTTGTCGGCGCCGGCTCGCTCGCGTTCGCAGGCTCCACTCTAACCGAAGGCTCGTTTCGCGCGAAAGACCTGAATCTCGATGACCTGCGCAGCTTACGGAAGGCGGGCATTGCCGTGTTTGTCTGGACCATCAATGATGAAAAAACCATGCGTGGCCTGATTGAGGCCGACGTGACGGGCATCATTACGGATTTTCCCCAGAGGTTGCAGAAATTGAACGCGGCGAAATCGGGTTCCGAGTAAAGAGCGGAGAATTCTTCACGTTCTTTTTGGTCCGGCCCCGTCGCAAGGCGGGCTTCTCCCGAATCCGGAGAAGGTCATTTGATTATGCTGTGGGCTTATTGGGGCTGGAAGGGCAAAAGAAAAAAGCCTGAGTCCGCGCCCTTGCCATCATACACAAATTGCCGTACGCTTTGCAGTGCGGGAGCCGTGCTCCCGCTTTTTTTGTGACAAACCCAATCCCGCCGGCGTCGTCTTTGGACTGCGGCAGCGATGCTGCCGCTTTGTTTTGCGCCAAATTCAAACCCGCCAAGCGTCGGTTCTTTCCACCGTGCCGACGCTTTGCCTAACGACGGACGATTTCAGGAAGGCGGGAGCACGGCTCCCGCAGTCCAAAGCACTTGGCGAAGTGGGGGGCCGCATCATGCAGCGGTCTTGCTTGCGCCCGATGAAACCTTCCCCCGATTTCGGGACAAGCACGCTATTGCGGCCAAGATTGCGCACGCTACGAGCGATAAATACAAACCCGCCCGAAAACTCTCCGGCTGGAAATGCAGTTCAATCGTGTGGTCGCCTGCCGGCACCAGCACACCCAGCCACGCATGGTTGGCGCGATAGACCGGCACGGGCTTCCCGCCCGCGCGCGCTGTCCAGCCGGGATGATAGACCTCGGAGACCACTGCAGCGGCCGGCACATCCAACCGAACCTCGAGCGTGATTCGATTAGGTGAGGGGCGGTGTAAAGTGATCGTTGAACCGGCCGATGGCATCCGGCCGTCGCCCCACGACCTTTCCGGTGCGGCAATCACGGCCATCCGGCGGGGATCGAAAGCGGGGTCCAACAACGCGCCGACCATTTGCTGCGCGTTGCTTTCTGTCATAAATTGCGGTGCCGCCAGCCACGCCGGCCCTAATCTATCGGCAACCTCCCATATCCCCAAGCCAAAGTCCATCCGGCGGACCGGCCGCAAGTCGCCCCCGCGCGGGCTGGCATAAGAGAGCACATAGCGGACGTTCAACATCCGGAGCAGGGTCGGATGGAAGTTTTCCTCGATTCGGAGAAGTCCGCCCATCGGAAATCCAATCGCGCGGCCTTGCATCGCGTTGATGAATTGCCCGAACCATCGCAGGCACAAGGGATAATAGCCTCGTGCGTCGTGCAGGCCGTGCATCGTTGAGCGGTTGGCCCACAGCTCCGGCTGGTTCTGGTCATTCTGCCAGTCGCCGACCGTGTCGGTGGCCAGATAGCGATGACCGGCAGCCGTGCCTTCGGCCAAAAAATCAATGAGTGGCGATCGCGGGAAAAAATCGTTTCGGCATTGACCGGCGGTTTGCGTCACCGCCACCCATTTCCCATACCCGATGGAGTCGGCAAAAACCAGCAAGGCCGCCAAGAGCCAGCCGCCGTTTCGCCGCTGCCGGTTAATCGCGCGCCCGGCGGCGAAGACCACGATCCAGCCGGCGGAGAACAAAGCTGCCCGCCACAGCGCCCCTGCCGTCCAGCTGTGCAACTGCAGGGCAAGAGGATCGCCGCCGAGGGCGAGTGCAAAATCCGGATAGACGCGCTCGATGCCCGTTGCCTGCATCAGTTCCGGACTGCGGAGTGCGCCGGCAATGAGCAAGAGCGCAAGGGCTGCAGCAACGCCGACGGCTGTTCGCTGAAGCCGGGGCTTGCCACCAGTTTCGTTTAGGCATCGCTCTAGAACGAGCGCCCACAGCACCGCCAAACCGAATTGCCAAAACACCAGCCAGCGGCCCGGCACGCGGAAGCGGTCGAATCCCGGCACGCCCCAGTCGTAGAGCAGGCGATAGACCGGATTGTAGCGTCCGAGGGCCAGAAATAGGGCGAGGCAGGCCAGTGCGAGGTGAAATATGAAAAACCCGTCGAGGCCGGGCCGCGTTTCCGGGTCCCGTTGCGCACTGTCCGCGTCCGTCCGGCGCATGGAAGCAAAGCCTGCAAGTAGAAGCGCCAAAAAACCGACCAGCGGACCGATTCCGAGGTACCCGCTGACATCCCAAAAGCCTTCCTGTCCGCCCCAATAGGCGCCTTCGTTGCGCGGGTCGCCGAAAAACTTCGGCGCAATGAAAAGCCAGAAATATCGGGGGGCAATCGAACAGTCGGTCACCGCTTTCCATTCGGGTTTTTCGCCCCGCTGAAACGACAGCGCGCCAAACTCGCCGGCCGGCAGAAGACTGGATGCGCCAAGAGCCGCTCCTAAAAACGCCGCCAAGACATAGCATCGAAAAACCACCAAGGCTTGATACGCTGATTTTCGAGAGCGCACACGAACCGCGATTTGCACAAGCGCCTGCAGTGCCAGAGCAATCCACGTGTAGAAGACAATCTGCGGCGAGCCGGCAAGGATTTGCAAACCGACAGCCCCTCCCAGCAGTGCGGTCGCGCGCCTGCCGCCCGCGTCGCCCTTGCCTGTCTGCCAGCCAAGCAACAAGACCCATGGAATCCACGACGCCGTAGCGGGAAAGACCACAATTCCGCTCATCATGTGATTGGCCATGAAACCCGACATCGCCACCGGAAGCGTCGCGCACAACGCAGCCCACGGACCCACGCCCGCCGCCCGCCGCAAGTACAGCCACATTCCCAACGCGCCAAACGCCAGATGGGCCAGATACAAAACTGTAAACGCGTAGTAGGGCTCGAGGACCGTCAAGAGCAGGTTGGGCGGATAAAACCACCGCAGTTGCGGATCGCCCACTTGCGGCCAGCCGCAGAAGGTGGTCGGATTCCACAGCGGGAGAATGCCTTGGCGCAACCACGGGCGTGCAAACTCGGCCGTCGGAAGAAAGTAATTGATCAGGTCAACACCGCAGAGGGCTTTGAAGCCAAAAAGGAAGTCGCCAAAAAGCACACCGATTCCGATTGCCACGATGCCCAATGCAACCGCCGAGTCCCTATGCTTGCTGGCGCTATTCATCCCGTTCCTGCACGATCGGAGGTTTCTAATAAGCCCAATAGTGACAGGATTGTTTCTCTATACCGTGAAGGGAGACGAATCCTTACGGAGCACTTCGCGTTCCACCGACTCAATTGCACGTCGGACGCCGTGGAAGGCGTCTTTGCATTCCGTGTTCCACTGTCTGCTTCGGCAGGGAATGGACCGTCTGTACAATCGGTGCAGTGTGTGGCCGGGGTTCGGTCTATTTCCCTCCGCGTTCGAGGCGGGCGTTGGCCCAGTTGCAAACATCCCAACGCGGCTCGCCCCGGCGCTCGACGCGAAGAACCAGTTTTCGCGCACCGGCCGGAATGGGCACGTCCACGTCCTTTACGCCGTCGGCCCATTTCATTGTGCCGCTGTCGAAAATGATCTTGTCATCGAGTTCGACCACAAAGCGCGCGGCTGCGCCCTCGCGCCGATTCTGCGCAATCGAGTCGTCCAAGCCGACCGTGGCGCGGAATCGGTAGTCGGTGTTTTCACCGATCATTTCGCTGATGTAGAACCTCAGCGCGGCCGGTGAGACCATTCCGATGCCCTTGTCATACTTTTTGCCTTGCATCGTTATGGGCCGGCCGCCGCTGGTGCGGTTGCAAAAGTATTGCGAGGGCCGGTT
>JAOAGV010000108.1 GCA_026415575.1 Candidatus Sumerlaeia bacterium | reverse complement strand
TTTCAGGGCCGATGATATTTGTGTGTGCGATACGGCCTTTCCCGGGGCTAAAACAAATGGCCGTTTCTAGGCCCCTGATGTTTGGCCATATTCGGATTTGATAAATAACGGCGATGGCCCTTTCAGGGCCGGAAAAAACCTCAACTTCGGCAAGGATGTCGTCGGCAGGCCGGCTCCGGCTAAAATAGATGGCCCTTTCAGGGCCTGAAAAAACCGCGCGCAAACTGAAATCCCAATTCCCCCGTACATAGGCCCTTTGCGTATTGTCTATATGCCCCTACGCGCCTTCGTTTGGCCCGCTATGCGTATTCCTTTGGTCGTGGCCAAAGACCGCGTTGGCTTGCTAATACTAAGCACGCATTTGAGTTGCAGCTAACGGTTCCATTATTGCTTCGCATCCGGCAATACTCCGACAATCAGGGCGAATTCAACCGCGCGGGTGTCAACCAAAATCGGCCGCGCGATGAAAACCCACTTTTATGTCGTGCGCCCGTTTTTTCACTTTCGTCCCATGAATGACCGGTTGAGCGGGTCTTGTAATTCGCATCATGATCTGGTGAACAGGCGATCTGTCCCGTTATTGGGTGATCCATGTTTCCAGTAGCAAAAGATTTCTCTTTAGCGGCTTGGCGCTATTTAAGAATTGATGCTTGACGCGGCAGCAAGGAACCGGTTTCTTTTCTACCCAAAGCCACCGCCGGCAACGGTCGTGGCGTGGTAGTTGCAGCCACACTGAACAGTGAGGTGAAAACCATGAACAGCAAAACAAACCGCCTTGCGGCAAAAGAATCCCGGCGGGATTTTCTCCGAACGACCGGCGCAATAGCCGGCGGTCTGACCGTCGCCCAATCCGCATCGGCGGCGCGGGCGCCCAAAGCCGCCGCCGCACGCGTCAAAGAGCGCCTTGCGCTCTACGGCGGCCCCAAAACCGTGACTCATCCCCAGACCGATACCCATCGCTGGCCGTTGTATGGCGAGGAAGAAGAAAAGGCCGTTGCCGAACTTCTCCGCCGCCCCAACTACAAACCCAATGACATTCTCGAAGAAGATTGGAAGGCCAAGTTCAACGTCCCGTTCGCCCGCGCGTATTGCAACGGCACCAGCGCCCTGATGACCATCTTCTTTTCGCTCTCGCAGGATTTGCCCAAAGGCAGCGAAATCCTCGTGCCGAGCTACACTGCATGGGCAACCGTAGCCCCCATGTGGCTGTTTAGCCTCGTGCCCGTCTTCGTGGATGTCAATCCCCGCACGATCAATTTCGATCTCGACGATGCCAAGCGCCGCCTCACCAAAAACACCAAGGCCCTAATCCCCGTCCACTGGTTCGGTCTGCCATGCGACATGGATCAGATTTGCGACTGGGCCAACGAAAAAGGTCTGATCGTAGTCGAGGACGCCTGCCATGCTCATGGCGCCTCGCTCAAGGGCAAGTTCATGGGCAACTGGGGACGCATGGCAGCGTTCAGTTTCCAGACAACCAAGACGCTGCCGGCCATCGAGGGCGGCATGGGCAACTATCAAAACCGCGAGGACTTCGAGCGCGGCACTGCCTTCTCCGACTATGCCAAGCCGATCTCGCTTCCTGCCGACAGTCCCTATCGCAAGTATCAGGGGTCGGGCTTCGGGCCCAAGTTGCGCATGCATCCCGTTTCGGCCGTGCTGGCCCGCTGCCAGTTGCGCAAGCTGGACTCCATCGGGGCTGTGCTGGCGAAAAACGTCAAACGGCTGAATGACCGCATTCTCCAGTTGCCCGGGCTTTATGCTCAGCCCTGCCGGCCCGACGCCAAGCGGGTCTATTATGCCGACAACATGCTGCTTCTGGACGAGAAAGAAGCCGGCATGTCGCGCGAAATGTGTGTCAAGGCGCTTCAGGCCGAGGGCGTCAAGGTCTCCGTGTTCAATTATGCGCTTCAGCACAAACTGGCCCTTTACACCGAGGCGCGCTGGCACCACAAAATCACCATTCCCGAACTTCCCGGCAGCGAGCAGGTCATGCGTTCAACTATCGCGCAACCGCTGATCACGTCCGACCAGCCCGAACTGGTGGACCAATACGCCGCGGCGTTTGAAAAAGTCTGGGCGCATCGCAGCGAACTGGGCAAGGCATGAACGAAGCGGGCTATTTCAGGTGCCTGCCGGAAGTGGAAACTTCGCTCGGTTACCCTCCCAATAAAGGCAAGAGCGATCATGTTCCTCTTGGGTTTGCCTTCCGGTCTCAGCGCGCGCGTGCGCCCCGCCGCTACTGATGCCACTCGCCGGTGAAGGGAATATAAAACCGTTTCCACTCGCGCTCATACCAAACAGGCGCCGAGGGGGCGCCCTCCTGTCCGAGCGCATCTACTGCGACAACATGATAGCGGCGCGTGCTCTTGCCCGGATTCTCATCGGTAAAGGTTGTCTCTGCCACAGGCTCGGCGGTCAGGCGCGTAATCGGCTGGTTGTCATAGCGTCCTTCCATTCGGTAGATGCGATAGCCTTTGACATTCTTCTCCGGGTTGGTGGCCCACTTCAGGCGGCACTTGCCGCTTTCCTCTTTGGAGAAGACCCACTGCGGCGGAGAAGGAATGGTCAGGAAAAACGGCGAAGGTCCGCCCTCGACGCCGAGCGCGTTGACCGCACGAATGCGGTAGGCATAAACGGCGAAGGGGTAAGGTTTGCCTTCGGGATTGAGCTGCTCGGCAGGAAAACTGCGCTCCATGACAGGTTCGCCTTCCACCCGTTGCGGTTTGCTCAAGTCCACGGCATCCGTGAACGCGGCGGTCCTGATCGGTGTCGGGGTCAACGTTTGAAAAGACCCAATTCGGCGCAATGCGCCGACCGACGGTTGCGCCAGAGGCGAAGTGCGCGACCGCAGGCGCTGAAGCTGGTCGTCGGTGAGGACTTCGACCGCGGCGCGCTCGACCCGATAGCCGACAATGTCCTTTTCCGGCAGCGGCGTCCACGTGAGGGCTACTTCGGTTTTTGAAAGAACAGACACGACGGCGTCCTCCACGACTGGCGGTTGGGTCCGAACAAACGGGCTGCGCTTGCCAACACCATTGCGGTTGGCCGACGCAACCGCGTAATAATAAATAGTGCCGGCGGTTAAGGCTCTGTCTTCATACTGGGCTGTCTTGGCGTCCACCTCGGCAATCTGTTGCAGTTTTGCCTCCCACGGTTTTTCACCGGCTCCGCGATAGACAATATACCGGGTTACATCCGGCGAGGGGCTGCTCTTCCAAGTCAGAGTTGCGCCGCCGCTGCGGGTAACGACACGCAAATCGGCTGGCGGTTCAGGCAGGGGATCCGGCGCGGTCTTTGGCGGTGCATAGCAATAGGTCCATATCTGCTGCTCGTGTTCCGCCTTCGGCGGGTCCCAACGGTTTTCCATGATAGTCAAACCGAACTCCGGCATGAAGTTCATCACGCGCCTGCGGCTGCCGCTGGGGTCGGGCTCGCGGGGCGGATTCATTTTGGTCCACCGGTTCACCGCAGGGTCATAGGTCCACGTTTCGAGGCGGTGAGTGGCTTCTTCCTCTTTCCCTTCGCTAATCTTGACCACGGCCACCACGACGCCGTTGACGGAATCATAGGCCATGACAGCATCGTTCTGGTTGGTCGGGGGCATGACGGGGGGCTTCAGATCGCGCCACTCATTCTTGGCGAGATCATAGGCCCACGTATGCGGATCATCGGTGAACTGGGCGCCGAAGAGGATGTGCATGTTGCGGTCGCAATCATAGACCATGTTTCCGCCGCTTCGGAATTCGGGCTGAATGCGGGGCCGCATCTTTGTCCACGTATTGGTGTAAGGATCATAAACCACCGTGCCCTCGCGATTGCCTTCGCCGCCGAAAACCACCACGACCTGCGCAGCGCCATCCCACGCGGCGCAGCGCAGCGGCGAGACCTGCGGTGCGGGAATCGGTCGGTGGTTGCGCCAAAGGTTGGTCTCAAGGTCATACGTCCAGATGGTAGAGTCATTGAGATAAATCTCACGCCACCATTGCCAGCCATGGCTCCCGCTGAACGATGGAAAACGGATATAGCGCGCGCGAACGGGATCGAACACATTTTGCTGGTTGCAGCAGACGCCGGGAGGCGAAAGATTCGGCTCCTTGAGCGTCCATTTGGCCGTGACCGGATCGAACGTCCAGACTTCGGCGTTCTGCTCGCCGCCGCCGCCCTGATTGTGACCGCCATAGCGGATGAGCACTTTGTGCTTGGTGTCCCAAGCCGTGGCGCACTCGTAGCCCATGCGCGGCGAAGGCGGCGCGCCGGGCAGCGGGCTGCGCTTGACCCATGTGTTGGCCGCTTGGGTCAGCCCGCCCGCCCACAAGGGAAAAACGGCGGAAATAAAAACGGCAATTCCAACAAAACAAACTCCTACGCGTTTCATGACCAAACCCTCCTTTTGAAAAGAGGTGCCCTTGCTTTGGCTAGAAACTTGTGGTCGAGAGATCCGCTTTGCTTGTCGTAGTAAATGCAGCGCCCCTTTCTGAAGGGATGTTTTCCATGGGGTCCGACTCAAACTACGGCCCGGGTGAAACGCGACTCTCCCATACGAATACTTTTTGGAAAGAAGGGCTTTTTCTGCCCGCTACCTTTTGAGAGAACTTCGCGCTCGCTCGGTGAACTCCCGCCTTGCAAGGCGCGCCTTTATACCGTTTCCGGAATCCCATAGGGTTCGCGATATACAGGCCGCCGAAGCAACCGGTTGGCTTCCTCGTCGTTCACAAATCGCTCCGTCTTTCCGTCAAAAAGCAATCGCCGATTACCCACACGGTACGAAATGTTTCCCAAATGGCAAAGCAGCGTGGACAAATGGCCTTCTTCGATGTCAGCGTTCGGCCTTTTGCGCGTTTTGACGCACTCGATGAAGTTGGCGAAATGCGCATCGCTTCCCTGCCGGCCGTATTCAAACGGCTTGCCCGACCAAGAATCATCAAACACTTGCCAGCCGTCGCCGTGGCGGCCAAACATCATCATCCCTTTGGTGCCATAGACCTCGACGCGCGTGGAGTTCTCGTTCCAGTCGCGCGGCAGGGCGTCGCGGTCGCGCAGTTCCATTGGCGTCTTCTTGATGTACGGCGTCCACATCGTGAGCGAGAACTCCAGAATCAGATTGTCGTATTCGTAGGTCACCAGCTGCGTGTCGGGATCATCGGCCTCGTCTTTGATCGAAAAACGGGCACCAGTAGTGGTGACCGCTTTGGGATACGGCTGCCCAATAACCCAGTGGCCGAGATCCATCTGGTGGACACCGTCGTTGATGATGTCGCCGCCAGAGTAGTCCCAATACCAGTTCCAGTTGTTGACGCGTGTGCGGTTGTAAGGACGCATGGGGGCGGGCCCCAGCCACAGATCATAATTGAAGCCCTTGGGCGGCTCGCTGTCGGGCACGCTTTTGACCGGCGGACGGCTCTTCATATTGATCACGCGCACAAGATGGATGTCGCCCAGCTTGCCCGAACGGCAGTATTCGACGGCGTGAATAGCATACGGTGCGCTGCGGGTCTGCGTGCCGAGTTGGACCACGCGGTTGTATTTGCGCGCAGCCTCGACCATTTTGCGCCCTTCCCAGATGCAATACGACGCCGGCTTTTCGACATAGACATCCTTGCCGGCTTGGCAGGCATAAATGGTCCCCGGCGCATGCCAATGGTCGGGCGTCGCGTTGATGATCGCATGGACCGATTTGTCATCGAGCATACGGCGGAAGTCATCCGTGACCTTGGGCTCTTTGTTTTGAAGATCGCCGATGATCTTGGCGACCTTTTCGGCGGTCGAGATCTCAGCGTCGCAAATCCACGCGATTTCGCACTCGGGCATCGAGGCAAACGAGCGGGCAAGGGCCGTGCCGCGTCCGCCCACACCCATGCAGCCGAGCACCACGCGCTCGCTGGGCGCGGCCTTCTTTCGCGCCGTAGGTGCGGCACCCAGAGCACCCGCGCCCAAAGCCGCACTCACGGTTTGACCGAGAAACCATCGGCGGTTGGTCGTACGCATTTCCGTCGTCTCCTTTCGCTCAAAGAATCGCCGGTAGAGTAGTCATGGAAAAACCAAAACGCAAAAAAAAAATCATCCGTGCGGCAAGGCATCCGCCCTGCTGGCAAGGCCGGTCTTTCAGAATCTGTTGCCGGTGGACTATAGCGCGATATTGCTCGAGGTCAGCCAGCATCCGGGAATCGCCTCGGTCGGAAGGTTGCGCGTTTCTACAAAGTCCACCGGGATGGTCTCCCAACGGCTGTAGATAGCCGGCACATCGTGTCGCCACGGCGCTCTGCGCACCACCTCAAAATGCAGGTGTCGCGACTGGCTGCGGCCCGTCCGCCCCACAATCCCCAGCATCTGGCCTTGCTCGACCCGCCGGTCGAGAAGCAGCGGTGTAGCGCCGGGAGTAATATGGAAATATCGCGCCCATGTCCCGTCGTCGTGCTCGACCAAGACGTAGGTTTCGAACTCTCTTGTTCCAAAGATTTTTGCAGTGTCGGCTATCTCGCGCACAATTCCGGCGCGTGCCGCAAGAATCGGGGTTCCATGCGGCAGGTAAAAATCGAGCGCATATTGACCGCGGTCTCTGTGGGGACTGTCGCGACGGCCGCGATGTGAAGCACAGTAGTAAGTATAACCTTCAGGCCAAGGCAAACAGTAATGACCAATGGTAGGGGCGCCCGAGTCTGTATTTTGATTATTGATATTATTAGATTTATATCCATGCTCCGATCGCTCGCTTAATTCTTTTTCCAAGACATTTGCCTCTGCTTGTATCCCTTCGTGGCGATAGAACTCCAGCAAGGCCCGGACTGCTGTTGCGCTCTCCGGAAATACCTCATGCGCCGCGCGCAGCCGTCTCTCGGCGCTTTTGCTATCTCCGCGGATCATATCCGTAATTCCCAGAAGCAATCCCTCGGCAAACGGCTGTCCTTTCAGGATGGACATAGCCATTTCAACCGTTTGCGTTCTTTGCCGGCGCGGCACCGACAGGACCGCTACAAACAAGCAGTCCCAAGCACGATCGTCTTTTGGATTTGCCGCGGCATTTAGCGCCCAAACCATCGTGGCGGCTGGAATATTCCCTTTTTGGAAAAGCGCAAGCCCGGCCAGTATTTGTGTACGCGATTCTCCTGCGACGTCCTCAAACTTCTTCGATTGCAGCGTTCGAATTAGCCTGCCATACTCGCCCAGCTGATACAGGCAATAAAGATAAGCATAGGCAATGTCCCGATCTTTTGCGAAATCCAAATCTTTGCGGATCTCGGTCAGCGCCTTTTGGTAGTTCCCCTGTTGCAAATAATCGCGGATTGCGTTTTCTGCCGCAGACGCGGAACCAGCGTGGCCGCAAAGAATAACTGGAACCGTTCCAACCAAGAAACAAAAAACCAAATGGCGGGCAATGGCCTTCATGCTTTTCCACCTCAGGAATCCGCATTGCTGCATTGCTGGTGCAACCGCTCAAATGCATCTATCCAACTGCGAAGGCGCTCCACACAGATCTCGTGGAGACTGGATACTACGTGTCGAGCCTGAGCCAGTTGATCGCGTGTGAAGGTTCCGATAACGCCAACGCTGAGCATTCCTGCGCGATTGGCGGCAATAATGCCGTTGACTGTGTCTTCAATTACGACAAGGCGACGGGGCGGCAGGGCCAATCGCCGGGCTGCGAGTAGAAAAATTTCGGGATCAGGTTTGCCCGAAGCGACCTCATCGGCGCTGACAATGGTCGAAAAACGTCCCAGAAGACCCAGTGCGGAGAGGGAAAGATCCAGTTTTGCGCGAATCGCACCGGTTGCTATAGCGAACGGGATTTGCTCGGCTTCCAGTTGGCGCAAAAGCGTTTCGGCACCGGCAGCCATTGATATGGGGTCTGCGGCCATAGCACGGCGATAGCAGTCTAGTTTGTAAGAACGAAAGTGCGCCGGGTCGAGAGCAAGGCCATAGTTCGTATTGAGCAGGGAGACAATGGAGTTGTCGTCGCGGCCGCAGATGAAATCCATGCGCTGTGAGTCGAGCGATACGGCGCCGTTTGTGAGTTCGGCGATGGCCATGCGCAAGGCTTCGAGGCTCTGCCGCTCGCTGTCGAAGAGGACTCCGTCTGCATCGAAGATAACGCCGAAAGGGGGCATGGACGCTCCTTTTCGATGAACATCGGTCGTCAATAAAAAGGCGATTATGGAAAGTCAAGTCGAACGATAAAAAATCAGCCAGAAATCAGAAACGGCAATTCAGTATTTGCTTGAAAGAAGACGAAGCCGGATGGTATTGCCACAAGACAGATTGGTGTAACAGGGCGGCCAAAAGCTGTTTGCAAAGGGCGCGGAATTGGGGACAGCGAAGAAATGTTTCACGTGAAACATTCCCGTCTTTCATGTGTGAAATAAGGCTTTTGAGCAGATAAAATGGCCCGAATTATCGGCATTACCAACCAAAAAGGCGGTGTAGGAAAAACTACTACCGCCATCAATCTCACTGCCTGTCTCGCCGCTGCCGGTCGCCGAGCGCTCCTTGTGGATATGGACCCCCAAGGCAATGCTACCAGCGGACTCGGCGTGGTCAAAGCCTCGATCACCACATCCATTTATGATGTGCTTCTAGACGGTGTAGAGATTAGCCGTGCGCTTTACCCATGCGGGCTTGACAATATGTTTTTGGTGCCTTCCACCCCTCAGCTGTTTGGAGCCGATATCGAGCTGCTGGAATTCGCCGATAAAGAACGTCGCCTTCAAAATGCTCTCGCCTCCATAGACGACCGGTTTGATTATGTGATTATTGACTCGCCGCCTGCCCTAAGTTTCCTGACGATCAACGTGCTCACTGCGTCACGCCAAATCATTATCCCGGTACAATGCGAATACTACGCTCTCGAAGGGCTCACCCAACTGGTCGAGACCATCCGTCGCGTCAAATCGTCTTTGAACCCCCATCTGGACATCCTTGGCGTGCTGATGACTATGCACGACGGTCGAACGAACCTTTCCCACCAAGTGGTCGAGGAAGTCCGGCGGCACTTTGGCGACCGGGTGTTCCGCACATTGATCGGGCGCTCCGTTCGTTTGAGCGAAGCTCCCAGCTATGGCAAGCCGATTATTCTCTATGATTTTCGATCCGCCGGTGCTGCGGCCTATATTCAGTTGTGCGAGGAGGTTATCCATGCATGTGAAGCGGAAAGCGTTGGGCCGGGGACTTGACGCGCTTCTGCCGACGGCCGAGCCGATTCCCGTGCCCGAAGCGATTGCGGATGTAAAGGCGGTTGCTGATATAGATGTAAATCTAATAGTACCAAATCCCTACCAGCCAAGAGCCGCGATCTCCGACGCCGCCTTGGACGAACTGGCCGAGTCTATACGCGCTCAAGGCGTAATCCAGCCGATCCTTGTCCGTCGCGTGGACCGAAAGTTTCAGCTGGTTGCGGGCGAGCGTCGCTGGCGTGCTGCAATCAAGGCCGAAAAGACCCATATTCCTGCCATCATTGTAGAGCCAACCGAGCAGGAAATGCTGGAATGGGCGCTCTTGGAGAATGTGCAGCGCGAGGACCTGAACGCCATCGAGGAGGCGCGCGCCTACCAGACTCTGATAGATGAATTCGGATTGTCTCAAGAAGAGTTGGCCGTCCGCGTTGGCAAAAAGCGCTCGTCGGTTGCCAATGCTTTGCGATTGCTAAAACTACCGCCCCATATTCAGCAAGATATTGCATCAGGAACCTTGACGGCTGGTCACGGCAGGGCCTTGCTGGCCGCCGAGGATGAACGTCAGCAGGCACACCTATATCAGCAAATCATGGCGAAAAACCTATCTGTTCGTCAAGCCGAACGACTTGCCACACGGATAAGCAGAAGCAAGCCAGGTAAAGCCGCCAAAAAAGTCGAGAACGACCCTCAACTTGCAGCCCTTATCGAACAACTGTCCGAACGCGTAGGGGCAAAAGTCTGTGTCAAGTCAAAAGGCAAGACACAGGGGAGGGTTGAGATTTATTACAGCAGCATAGACGATCTCGATAGAATACTATCATTGTTATGTTTATCTGCAAATTAGGAAATCATCTTTTTCTGTTTCATCTTGGAGAAGGAATAGACCAATGAGTGACTTCCTGTCGTTGTTGAATGCAATCGTGGGAGATCCGTTGTCGCTGGGTTTGATGGTTGCGCAGGCACCAATGAAATCCGGTCAGCTGATCGAGGGCAGTCTGATCAAGGCCATCCAAGATTCGGACCTAATCGGAAAAGTCTGCTATGTAGTCCTGACGTTTTTCTCGGTGGTCTCGTGGGCGGTGATCGGGTATAAGTTTTTGCACATTTACCATGCCAACAAGCAGACCAACCAATTCGTGGACCTTTGCATGTCTGGCAGCGGTAGTTTGGACGAAGCCTATAAGCATGCCAGCGAATATCCGGACAGCCCGCTGGCGTTGGTCCTGCGGGAAGTCTATCTGGAGTTGCAGATCGAAAACTGGTATCGCGATGCGGGGCCGTTGGGGTTTTCAAACCGATTGGAGCTGGCAAAGGTCAGTATTGAGCGGGTGCTCCAGCGCACGTGCGAGAACGAGGTAAGGCATTTGGAAAGCTATTTGATTTTTCTGGCAACGACTGCCGCCGTCACACCCTTCATCGGGCTGTTGGGGACGGTGTGGGGCATTCTTGTCGGCTTCCAGAAGCTGTCGGTGCAGGGCGTATCGGCCATTCAGAATTTGGCGCCGGCAGTTTCGACCGCACTCGGAGCGACGGTGTTCGGCTTGCTGGCGGCGATTCCGGCGGTCGTGTGTTACAACTACTTGACAAACAAAATTCAGATTTTGGTGACGCGGATGGATTCGTTCGCGTTGGAATTGTCCAACGTAATTCAGAAGCGAATCTTGCAGCAGGGAAAATAGAGGCGGGAACCGAGACTCAGAACCGGGGGTAGAAAGCGACTATGCCGCTTCCACGAAGACGTGTTATCGCGCCGCCGCTGGCGGCCATCAATCTCACGCCGATGCTCGACGTAATGTGCAATTTGCTGATCGTGTTTATGATCGTCGCCCCGACTCTGAAAAGCGGGTTGCGCATAGACCTGCCGGTGGTGGAGAACGCACCGTTGCTGACCGAGCGAAAAAGCTATACGATCCAGATTCAGAAACCGGATACGCCCGACGCCGCGCCCCGCATGTATCTGGAAGACCGGCGGGTGGACCTCGACGATCTGAAACCGCCGCTGGCAGATTACACACGGCCTTCGGCGTCCGAGCTGGAAATTCTCATCGAGGCCGACCGCTTGGTGCCGTGTGAGGCGCTCCTGAAAGTGCTCGCGGTAACGCGCGAGGTGGGCTTGGACAGCGTCGGGGTGATTACGATCCCCTTGGAGACAGAAAAGAAATGATCCGCATGACGATCATTTCGCTGATCGGCCATGTGTTGGCGGCGTTGTCCTTGATCATGGTTTCGTGGCTTCAGCCGACGCCAAAAGTCAGGAAACCGCCGGCGCAAATGGTGCGTGTGATCCCCGGTGGCACCGGCCAATATGGCGGCGCGGGCGCGCCAACACCGCCGCTCAAAGTGAAGACCCCTATCCCGATGGCCGCGAAAACCACGCCCCCGCCGGTGATCTTGACTCCCCAACCAACCGTTGCGCCAAAAAAGACAATCGCCATACCGAAAAAGAAAACTCCGACCCCGACTCCAAAGAAAACGCCGGAGAAAAAAAAGAAGGCAACACCGACGCCACAAAAAACCGCAACGCCCGCGCCAACGCCCGTCAAAACACCCGAGAAAACCGTAACACCAGCCAAGACGCCTGCGGCCACCCCCGGGCCACCCGCCAAGACCGCTGCGCCAAAGGCCAGCCCTTCGCCGGCGGCCGCCACTCCAAATGGCAATGCTCCCATCGCCACAATGAACATCGGGGCGGGAACCAAGGCCGGACAACCGGGCGGAGTGCCGGGAATTCCGGGCGGCACAGGCCCGCCCGCCATTCTGTCGGACTACGAATACTATACGCTCTCTGCGCAGATGCAGGTGGACCGCAACTTTACCGTGCCGCGCCACTTGCGCTCGCCGGGGGTTTCGTGTCTCATACGGTTCACGATCTTGCGCGACGGCAAGATCGTTAACATTCGAGTCCTCGAAAGCACAGGGGATTCGGTGCTGGACGGAATTGCGCGACGTGCATTGGAGACCACCGGACAGCTGGCGCCGTTTCCTGATACGTTGAAAGAAGAGCAAGTGGAGCTGGATTTTCGGTTTTTGTTTGATCCGCAAGAATGAATGAACAGAATGGACACGATGGACAAGGGGTTTTTGAAAGAGGGCTGAAATGAGAATTGAAAAGCAACTACAGCGCGGGCCCTGTGGTGTGCGGGGTTTGGCTCGTTCGCTTTACGTCTTGAGTTTGTTCCTCCCGTTCGCACCGGCCATTGTGTCGGCGGCCAACGTGCGCGTCGAAGAATGCATGGAGACGTTTCCTGACGGCGTGCAGTTGACGCGTCCGTCGCAGCTGCCGCAGCCGCAGGCGACGACCATTCTTTATGATACATTCGAAGGCACTTGGCCCGGCACCGGCTGGTCGGTTTCCGGCAACCCAACGTGGGACGATACAACATGCGATAACCCGCCGCCTTATGCGGGCAGCAAGAGCATTTGGTGCTGCCGCGGCGGCAGCCTCGGCCGTGATCCCAACCAGTACTATTATGCAAACAATATGACCGCATGGGCAATCTACGGGCCGTTCAGTCTGGCCGACGCAACGTCGGGGACTTTTTCCTTCCACCTATGGAATCAAAGCGAAATAAACTACGACTGGTTCAAATACATGGTCTCGGTGAACGGAACTCAATTCTATGGCTACCAGACAAGCGGCGATACCGGCGGTTGGGTTTGGAGGTCTATAGACTTTGCAACGGTGCCCACACTGGGCAATGTCCTCGGCCGCTCGCAGGTGTGGGTCGGTCTGCTTTTCACCAGCGACGGGTCAAATGTGGACGACGGCGCGTTTGTGGACGAGCTGCGAATCGAAAAAACGGTCAGCACGGCTCAGTGGGACCTGTTCCCCCTCGATGTGTATCCGGGCGACGGAGCGGGCAATGAGCTGCCGAAACCTTACAACATTGCGCAGGGTCAATCCATTCGCCTGTGCATGCGCTATCAATGCACGGGCACTGGTCAGACGCCTGCGTTCCGTGTCGAAATCTTTCTCGACGGCCAGTCGCGCGGCTGGACCGACGTCACTATCACCGGCGGCCAGACCGCTACATACATCGGTCCGGCCTGGACTGCCACAGTCGGCTCGCACTCGCTCGAAGGCCGTGTGGACACCACCAATACAGTGCCCGAGACCAATGAGAGCAATAATACGCGGACAGAGGCTGCCTGTTTTACGGTAACGGGAATACCGGACATCCGCATCGCACCCACCCAGCTGAATTTCACGGTTCCTCTTGGCTCCACCGTTGCGGAAACCGCAAAGCCCATTGAACATTCGGCCCCGCCTGCGGCCACTGATCTCCGCCGCGCACTCGCCACATCGGACGGGCGCCGGCTGGTCTGGTTGACGCCCGATGATAAGGCCGATGCAGTGGCGTTGGCGAAAACGCTGCGCGCAATGGGCGGTTCTGTGCTCACGCTTGCGCCCGAAGGGCGGCTGCTGGTGGCAGTCGAGGCAGCCAAAACAACCTCTCTCGCTTCGCTGGCTGGCGTTGCGAAAGCCGAGCCGCATGTTGTTGAAGATGCTGGCGGCGATCCAAACGTTGCGGCGGTGCCGGGACTGGGCGACCGCCCGCCGACGCCGGAAGAAAAAGAGTACATCGAACAAGTCACGAAGCCGGCCGGAGCAATTGAGCCGAACGATCTGGCACGCGCGCGGGCCGCGCTGCAGGACAGCGGCAAGCTGGCGCTCGCGGACAACTCCCTCTCGCAGTTCTTTCCACCCATCCGCAGTCAAGGCAGCCAAGGCTCCTGCACCGCGTGGGCTTCGTGCTACTACTACAACACATATACGCAGGCGCGGGACGAGAACCTGACAGTGTCGGGCGGCGACAACACGAAGATTTGCTCGCCGGCGTTTATGTATGCATTGGTCAACGACGGCCAAGACAACGGAGCCCCCACGCCGGCGGTCGTGGCACGCCTGAGCGAGGTCGGTGCGTGCTCGTGGAGCCTGATGCCCTATAATCAAAACGACTATTTGCGCTGGCCGACCGAGGCCGCGTGGATTGACGCGCTCAAACGCCGCACTTCGACTGTTCGCACGCTCTCGCTGACCAGCGATGCGGGCATTGCCGCGCTCAAGCAACTCTTGGCCAATGGCAATATTGCGGTTACGCGGACCACAGCGTATGCCAATTGGCATCCGACTTTTAGCGACAACGCGGGTCGCGGCATCCAGAACGGCGTGTTGTTCTCCCATACGGGCGAAGCAGATCATGGCGGCCATGCGATGACTTTTGTCGGCTTCGACGACAACCGCGCCTACAACGACGGGACGACCACGCGCTACGGCGCGTTTCTGGTGGCCAATTCGTGGGGAAACACGTGGGGCACCTATAATAGTTCTGGCACGGGCAGCAAAGGCTTCATGTGGGTGGCCTATGACTATGTGAAAGCTGCGAATGGGTGCTTTATCGAGGCGTTTTATAACGATGACCGGGATGACTACCGGCCGCGCCTTTACGCGGCTGCCGGTTTGAATCATCCGCAGCGCGGCCATGTGACGTACTGGGGCGGCATCGGTCCGCCGGCCACGCCGGCATGGAATTCCTACAAACCGATAGATCGCGCCGGCGGCACGCTTCTGGCCTTGGCCGCCACCACCGGCACGCAGTCCATGCGTGTGGCATGCGATCTCACCGACGGCATCCCCCAGATTACGGACTACACCAACGTACAGGCTTTTGTGAAGTTTCAAGTGTCCAGCTTTGCGGCCGCCAACGGGACGATATCGAGCGCGGACTTTTTCCATGATTTCGACGGCGATGGAAACTTTACCAAAGTCACGTCCACAGACCCCACCGTAACGGTTCCGCCCAACCAAACAGGCTCTGCGCGCGTTGCCTTTAATGCACAAGGCGGCTCCCTCAGCCAGTCCTTCACGATTTACAACGACGGCAACGACACACTGCGGGTGACGGGGATTGCTCGGCGCGACGGCGATATGTGGGTCAGCTGGTCGCCGAATCCGACCGCGGCATCGCCGCTGACGATTGCGCCCGGACAGTCCAGCATCATCAACGTGCTAGTGAACCCGACCCAGTGTCCGCTTGGCGTGAACGAAGAGCAACTGGTGGTTTCATCGAACGACCCGAACGAGAATCCCTATCCGGGTGGGGTGTTGGTAATCACGCAAAAGGGTGGCGCATCGGGAGCGGCGCGTTGGGAGATGTATCGGTAAGAGAGTATAGAAAAATCTTGGAGATTTGCAGCGGTCGTGCAAGCGACGAACCGCCGGTTGCGGCAGTCTGATTATTTTACGATCCCGATGGAAAACCAATTAGGTCGCGGTGGAACCCGACCCTCCAAACGCCCGCACAATCTGAGTTTAGGGCTTCCCCCGTTTTCGTCTTTCGAGGAGTTCCCACATGGGGCCTTTGTGGCCGAGGTCGCGCAGTTTTCGTGTGAGGCGGGGCGAAAGATTGATGCCAAGGCCGGGGACAATCCAGTTTGGGCGGCGCGAGGCAGCGTCGGTCACGCGATCGAGCAGCGTGCGACGGACCGCCGGCGAGATATAGAACTTTGGTTCGAGAAGCGGTTCGTTTTCGGCCAGCAGGCCTTCATCGCGCGCGCATCGTTCCAGCGGCGTTCCGGGGTAGATGCGGATGCCGCACATTACAATGACGGCGGTTGGGTTGCAGCGGTCCATGAGGTCAAAGGTTTCGGCCAGAGTCGCTTCGGTTTCGCCCGGGCCGCCGAGAAGGAGATAGTGGGCAAAGGGAAGGCCGGCGTTTTGGCAGGCGTTCGAGGCTGCGAGGATTTGTTCGGGCATCATGTCTTTGCGGAGGCTTTCGAGCATGGCCGCAGAGCCCGCGTCGCTGCCTAGCTCCACGCTTGCACAGCCAGCCTGTTTCATCAGCGTGGCCAGACGGTCATCAAGAAAAGCCGGATGGGCAAAGCATGACCAAGGCACGTTCAGACGTCGCGCGATGAGAGCGCGACAAACGGCTTCGGCGTGGTCGGCGGGGGCGTTGAAGTAGTTGTCCACGACATAGAGATATTGGACGCCGTGCGATAGGAGCGCGGCCGCCTCGTCGGCGACGGCCTCGGCGGGGCGCGTTTGGAAACGTCGGCCTTCGAGCAAAGGATAGGTGCAATAGAGACAGCGGCAGGGACAGCCCCGCTTGGTCTGAATGTTTCCCATGCCGCCTTCGCGGTCGTAGAAAGCCAAGTCCAACCCGCTTCGGTCGGGGCCGCGTGAAGGGAACGGCAGTTCAGCGGCAGTTGCCGACGGTGTTCGGTG
>JAOAGV010000107.1 GCA_026415575.1 Candidatus Sumerlaeia bacterium | reverse complement strand
GCTCCAAACTGCTCCTACTTTGTCAACTGGACTAGTCCTGACGACTCCATGACGTGGGACATCGAGGTGCAGACCACGGGCAACTATGAGGTAATAATAGACTATACCTGCCCGCCGGCGGATGTCGGCTCGACCGTCGAGCTGTCGTTCAAGGACAGCCGACTGCAGGGCAAAGTGACGGACGGCTGGAACCCGCCGCTCATTGACAATCAAGACCGCGTGCCGCGGAAGGGCGAATCGTATCTAAAGGAATTTCGTCCGTTGCGGCTGGGAACCATACGGCTCGAAAAGGGCCGCGGACTCCTGACGCTGCGCGCGCTGAACGTGGCCGGCAAACAAGTGATGGATGTGCGACGCGTGACCCTGACACTGCTGAATCCAAAGGGGCAATGACGCCGCAACCCATCATTGGCCTACCGCCGGCCAATACCTTTGTGGTTCATGCTTTGGTTTGCGGTATGTCTTCCCACTTCCGGGGGGCGGGTGAGTAGCCGGCCATAGGTGAAAAGGCTTCCCCAAAGCAGCGGGAACATACGGCACCCGGAAGTTTGGACTCCAAGCAATGGGAACTGCATGTTCGTAACTTTCGAGCTGAATCCAGATAGTTCGTCATGGCCGTTTCCGACACGCAGAGTTGCTCATGGGAGTTTGCCGATGTGGCGCTCGATTTGCCGCTCGAGGGAACTTTTCAGTATCGCATACCCGAACCGTTGCGGGGGCAAATTCCACGCGGCGCGCTCGTCCGCGTGCCGTTTCGCAATCTGACAGAAATCGGTTGCGTCGTCGGATTTGGCGACAAGCCCAACACCGACAAGCCGATCAAATTCATTGCCCAGCGCGTGGTCCCCGATTTTCGCGTGGACGGCGACCTGCTCGACTTGGCGCGCTGGATGGCTGAATACTACTTCTGCCCTTTGGGCCAGACGCTTGCCTGCGTGTCGGCGATCGGCCTGTGCGATGTGTCCAAGCGGCGCGAGCGGCTGGTCGCTCTGACTGATTTTGCCGCCCACTACGCGCGGTGGAAACGAGGCGAGTGGCCGCCGCCCAAAACCACGCCGCAACAGCAACTGGTGCTCGCGCATTTTCTGGAGACCGAGAACGCACCCGTCCTGCCGGCCGCGCTGGCCGAACTGATCGGCGTCGGCGACGGTGTCATCCGCAACCTGGTCGAAAAAGGCACGCTTCGCGTCATCGAGATCGAGCGCTACCGGCCGGATTTTTATCCCGCGGCCGCTGAACCCGACCGGCCGCACCCGCTCAATCCGGCGCAGGCCGCCGCGCTGGAACAGATTCTCGGCGCCATTGCCGCCAATCAATTCCGGGCATTTCTGCTTCACGGCGTTACGGGCAGCGGCAAGACCGAGGTGTATCTTCAGGCGATTGCGCGCGTGATGGAGATGGGGCGGCAGGCCATTGTGCTCGTGCCCGAAATTGCGCTGACGCCGCAGACGGTCGAGCGGTTCCGGCGGCGGTTTGGCGGGGCCGTCGGGGTGTATCACAGCCGGCTGTCTCTGGGGCAGAAGTATGACCTGTGGCGGCGGATCAAGAGCGGCGAAGTAAAGATTGTCATTGGCGCGCGCTCGGCGGTCTTCACGCCCTTCGACCAATGCGGCCTGATCGTCATTGATGAGGAACACGAGACGTCTTACAAACAGGGCGAGTCGCCGCGCTATCACGCCCGCGACGTGGCGTTGATGCGCGCGCGCGCCCGCGGCTTTCCCGTCGTGCTCGGCAGCGCCACGCCCTCGCTCGAATCGTACTACAATGCCCGGCAGGGCAAGTTTGTGCTGCTCGAACTGCCCGAACGAATTGACTCGGCGCCGCTGCCCGAAGTGACGCTGATTGACATGGCGGACGAGGTGCGCGCAACGCCCGGCGGGCCCGCTGCCGGCATTCTCTCGCGCAATCTTCAGCAGGCCATTCGCGAGCGTCTGACGGCGAAAGAGCAGGTCATTTTGTTTCTGAACCGGCGCGGCTTTTCGCAATATGCCGTCTGCCTGCAATGCCGCCACATGATTCATTGCGTCCATTGCGACGTATTGCTGACCTACCACAAATGGAATGAGCGTCTGTGCTGCCACTATTGCGGCGCGGAGCAGAAAATCCCGCCGCACTGTCCCAAGTGCGGCGAAGGAGAAATGTCGTTGGTGGGAATCGGCACCGAGAAGGTCGAGGAAATGCTGGGCCGGCTTTATCCCGAGGCACGTCTGTTGCGGGTGGACCTCGATACGATCGGCACGCGAACGGCCTTCATTGACGCCTGGCAGCAGATTTCAACGGGGCAGGTGGATATCATTCTTGGCACACAAATGATCGCCAAGGGATTTCACCTCGAGCGTGTGACTCTGGTCGGGGTGATTGCCGCGGACATCGGATTGGTCATTCCCGATTTTCGGTCGGCCGAGCGGACGTTCTCGCTCCTGACGCAGGTGGCCGGCCGTGCCGGACGCGGCGAGCGTCCGGGCGAGGTGCTGGTGCAGACCTACATGCCGCAACACTACGCCGTGCGGCTGGCGCAGTCGCACGACTACAAAGCCTTTTACAGCAAGGAAATCGAATACCGCCGGATTCTTGCCTTTCCGCCATTCACGCGCGCAGTGGCGCTGATTGTTTCGGCCAAAGAGGAACAGCGGGCGAAAGAGCAGGCCGGAAATCTTGGCGCCCATATCCGCCGCGCCATTCGCGCCCACGCCGACCGCGATCCGGCGATGCGGCTTCTGGGGCCGGCGCCATCGCCCATTGCCAAAATCAAAGACCAATTCCGCTGGCGGCTGTTTTTTCGCGGCCACACGCCGTCGGTCATGCGGCGGGTGCTGGCCGAGGGCATCGCGAGCTACGAGAAGGCGTATCCCAAACCGCGCCTGCAGCTGGTCGTTGACGTGGACCCGCAGGACATGCTGTGAGCGGATGCTGCGGGCTCCTATTTTTTCCCTGCGGCTTTTTTGGCGGCCTTCTTGGCGGCGCGAGCACCGGCGGCACGTTGCGTCTTCCACAAGGGCGGGACCATTTCCGCGTTCCACTTTTCAAACGCGGCGGCCAGTTCCTTCACTTTTTCCGGATGCTGCGCTGCAAGATTGTTGCTCTCGCTGATGTCCTTCGACAGGTCGTACAGTTCGGTCTCGGTGGTTTCGCCCTCGATCCATTTCCAGTGGCCTTTGCGAACGGCGCGCCGGTCGCCCTGACGCCAGACCAACACCTCATGGGGCGCGCCGGTTTTCTCCCCGAGCAGATACGGCAACAGGTTGACGCCGTCCATCGGGCGGTCGCGGGGAATATCAGCGCCGGCGGCGGCCAGTGCGGTCGGCAGAATGTCCAGCGCGCTGACCAGTTCACCGACGACCTGTCCACCCTTGATCTTGGCTTTCCATTGCAGGGCAAACGGCACGCGATGGCCGCCTTCATAGAGTTGCCCTTTGTAGCCGCGCAGGGGGGCGTTGGATGAGGTATTCGTTGGGGTCGGGCCGCCGTTGTCGCTGAGGAAAAACACAAGCGTGTTCTCCTCGATCCCCGCCTCGCGCAGTTTGGCCAGCACCGCGCCGATGCCGTCGTCGAGCGCGCTGAGCATGGCATTGTGGATCTGGCGGTTTTTGACGGCAACATCTTTGAAACGGTCGAGATACTTTTGCACCGCCTGCATCGGCGTATGAATGGCGTTGTACGTCAGATACAGGAAGAAGGGACGGCTCTTGTGTTTTTCGATGAAGGCGACGGCCTCGCGCGTGAACGCGTCAGTGAGATACTCCTTTTCATCCACCGGCTCGGTGCCGCGCAGAATGAGATTGGCCGGATCGCGCTTCGCATCGAGATAGTCGTGGGCGCCGTGGAGGAACCCGAAGTATTCGTCGAAGCCCCGCTTGAGCGGATGGAATTGCGGCTGCAAGCCCAAATGCCATTTGCCCACCATGCCGGTGGCATAGCCCGCCTGTTTTAACAGATCAGCCAGTGTAATTTGCGACAGCGGCAGACCAAACTCCGGCTCTGCATTGTTGGGCGGACCGGGATTGAACTCGTGGCCGAAGCGGTGCTGATAGCGGCCGGTCATCAGGCCTGCACGTGTGGGGCTGCAGACGGGACAGGAAACGTGGCCGTCGGTGAATTGGACGCCGTTGCGCGCGATCGAGTCCATATTCGGCGTCGGCACATCCTTCAGGCCCTGATAGCCCACGTCGCCGTAGCCTTGATCATCCGTCAAAATGACGATGATATTGGGCTTGCTTCCGGCGCCGGGTGCGGCGGACCGGGCAGCGGTCGGCGCGGCCAGCACACCGGCGGCTGCCATGGTCAGGAACTCGCGCCGGCTGGCGCCGCAAGCGGGTTTGGCTTTGTTTTGCTGGATGTTCATCGTTCTTTCCTCCTTGCAAACTTTCGCTGGTACAAAATGCGGCTATTTCTCACCGTGCTCCCGCACTCCCAAATGTAGGGAAATATTTACGGTCCGGGCCATTTATGAGAGTGGGGTTCCACCCCGACCCCCTTTCGATTCGGACGCCGTGGAAGACGTCCTTCCACTGGAGGATGATTCCAAGTTTCGGACCCTGCATGTTTCGCACATAAAGCTAATTGCCAAACAAGGCTGTGGTGCGTCTCACTCCGTTACATTTTGCATGGGCTCTTACGCTGCCAGAACATCTTTCAGCTTCTGAAACAATTCATAGGGAACGCGCAGGTTGCCCCGACCGCGGCCCAATAAAACGTCGGGCCGGATCGCGCCGTGAAAATCCGTGCCGCCCGTCACCAGCAATTCATGGCGCCGGGCCATCTCCAAATAAAAGCGCGTGTCCGCGTCGGTGAATTCTGTGTAGTAGGCCTCGATTCCCGCCAAGCCCTCGCGTTTGAACCGCACCAGCGCCGCATCGAAGGCGTCAGGCGACATCCCAATATACGTCGGATGCGCCAGCACGGCGAGGCCGCCTGCATCCCGGATCAGCGCGATGGCCGCCTTCGGCGCCAGCCGGTAGCGTTCACAGTAAGCGGGCCGGCCCCGCCCCAAAAACCGGTCGAACGCCTCCTCGAACGTGGCCACGACACCTTTTTGTATCAGCGCTTTGGCCACGTGCGGCCGCGCGATTATGTTTTCGCCTGCGAACACCTTGACCTCGTCCAGTTCAATTCGCACACCCAGCATCTGAAGCTTGCGGATCATCCGGTCGTTGCGTTCTTCGCGGCCTTTGACAATGTCGGCCAGAGCCTTGTGCAGGGGTGCATGATCTGCACGAATGCCGTAGCCGAGCAGATGGAGGGTGCGTTTTTGGAATTCGAGGCTGATTTCGACACCGGCCAGCGTTTCGATGCCGTGCGTGGGTCCGGCTGCCAGAAATTCCTCAAGCCCGCCGATGGTGTCATGGTCGGTCAGTGCGACGGCAGCCAGTCCGATGCGTTTGGCCTCGGCGACCAGTTGCGAGGGGCTCAGCGAGCCGTCGGAAAATGTGCTGTGTGTGTGAAGATCAATCCACTTGCGGGCGGGACGTTTGATCTGTGCGCGACGTTGGGGAGACATGCTGGGCATTATTTATGAGGGGAATGAACCCATTTCATCCTGCACTCGGCGCCTGAAGGTTTTCCAATCCTAATCGCCCACCAAAGTGAGGCCTACGCAAATCTGCGACAAACTTCTGGCCTTGACTGCAAAAACACTCAGGCCCACTGCTTTCAAAGCGATGGTGGTTTCCTTATCTAGAGAATAACTTCCGCAAGATGATTTGCGGAGCCTCCCCTTGTTTCTTGACTTTTCATCCGCGCTCCGTTTCAACCCCATCTGATTGAAGGATGCACCACGCAGACAAGGCGGTCAAAACAAATCGGATGGGGCGGAAAAAGCAAATGCTGGGAGCGGCCGGCATCATCAGCGCCGCCACGGCCGCCAGCCGCGTTCTCGGCGTGGTGCGCGACGCCCTGATCAACGCCCACCTCGGCGCCTCCAGCTACAACGACGTTTTCCGCATCGCCTCGACCATTCCCAATATCGCCCGTCGGGTGCTGGGCGAAGGCGCGCTGTCGGCCTTCATCGTGCCGGTCGTGGCCGATGTCCGCCGCCGGAAAGGCGAAGCCGCCGCATGGCACACGGTCTATAACGCCTTCAACCTCTTCGCGGTGATTACTCTGGCGATGACCGTGCTCGGCTGCATCTTTGCCGAGCCGCTGTTCACGCTCTACAGCGGCGCACGCTACTATGTCGAAGGCCAGAGCGAGCTGGTCCGACTGGGCGTGTCGCTGACCCGCGTAATGTTTCCCTCCTTGATGCTTCTGGCACTGGTGGCGCTTCTGATGGGCGTCTGCCACACACTCGGCCATTTTCTAATGCCGGCTCTTGGCTCGGCACTCTTAAATATTGTGATGATTGCCGCGGCGCTGATATTCTTCCGCCTCGGTGAGACATCCTTTCTCTATGTGCAGGCGTGGGCCGTTGTCATCGGCATGACTGTCCGGCTTCTGATTTTGTTCCCGCCGCTGATTCGGCGCGGCTTTCGATGGAAGCCGGTTTTCCAGCCGCGCGAGGAAGGCTTTGTCACCCTGTCGTCCAAAATGCCTGCAGCTATGTATGCGACCGCCGTGGCGCAGATTAATATCGCCGTGTCGTATGGTCTGGCGGTCTGGCTGGACAAGGGCGGCGTCGCATATCTTTACAACAGCCAGCACCTGATTCAAATGCCGCTGGCGTTGTTCGCCAGCGCCCTTTCGACCGTTCTGCTGCCACAGCTGGCTCACGTGGTTCTGGAGGACGACCGCGCGGAGCTGCGCAACGTCATGTCGTTTTCCTTCCGCGGCATCCTTCTGATTTTCATGCCCGCCACGGTCGGCCTGATGGTTCTTGCCTCCCCGATTGTCCAACTTCTTTTTGAATACCGCAAATGGACGGCTGAGGCGACAGCGCAGACCGCCGCGGTGCTGTTTTGGTATAGCGTCGGCATGGTGCCCATTGCGGCCCAGCGCATCCTGATCCCGCTTTATTACGCACAAAAAGACATGAGCACGCCCGTGAAGTTCGGCGCGTGGACCATGCTGGCCAATATATTCTTCAGCCTTATCCTCATGTGGCCCCTGCGATTTGCAGGCCTGGCTTTGGCCAGCTCGTTGGCGGCGGGGCTGAACACGTGGCTTTTGTGGCGCGGCCTGACCCCGCGCTTTGGACGCGATTTCGCCGGCGACATCACAACGCCCGCCCTCAAATGCTTCGCCTGCGCTGTGGTCATGGGCGCGGTGTGCTGGGGCGGTTTTACGGCCACCAACCACTGGCTGCATCCGCGCGGGCCGGTCCTGCTGGCCCTCGCGATTCTGGTCTGGATCACGGTCAGCATTGCAGTCTATGTTCTGGCCGCCCGAATTGCCGGCCTCTGGGACCGCCGGATTATCGCCATGATGCTGAAGCAGGGATGAATAGCCCGATGAACCTCCGGCTTACAATTTCCCGCTGGCGCGCGTCGCTGAAAACCTTTCCCGCCCTTTTGCGCGATGCGTTCAATTACATTCGCTTCCGCCGCATGATCTTTCACCGAAAAGACATCCTCGACCACGGCATCGCCCAGATTGAATGGGTCAATCCGCGCCAAGCACTCGAACGCATCCACCGCCATCGTTTTCCCGACGCACCCTGGCCCGAACAACAGTCCCTTGCGATCGAACTCTCTCCCGACTGCGACGGCCTCGAAACCATGCTGCTCGGCCTCATCTGCCGCATTGCACACCCGCAGGCGATTTTTGAAATCGGCACCTATGAAGGCCGCACCGCCAATGTCTTCGCCCTTCACTCGCCCCCGGAATGCAAAATCTTCACGCTCGATTTGCCCCCGGACTTCTCCGCCCCCACCCGATTTCCCATCGAACGGGGCGACCGCAAGTGGCTGTCCAAAGAGGGCACCACGTTGGGCTGCCGTCTGGGCAAACTTCATTACAAAGCGGACAACCGCAAGATCGAGCAACTGTTCGGCGATTCCGCGGCGTTCGACTACTCGCCCTACCGCAGCCGCATGGACCTCGTCTTTGTGGACGGCGCGCATTCCTATGAATACGTGATGTCCGACGTGGAAAACGCGCTGACCCTTCTGACGCCGCGCGGTTTCATTCTCCTGCACGACTTTCTCACCCATGCCGGCGTGACTCTGGCGGCCATTGTGTTGCGCCAGCGCCACGATGTCATCCACATCGCGCAGACATCCTTCGCCGTCCTGTTCCCGAAACGCTCTTGACAGTGCCGCGGTCCTTTCACCCCCCGCGATCACTGTGCCATCATATATACCTTGGGTCGCTTTTTTGGACAGCATGGAAGGTGTCATTCCATGGGATGCGTGTAATGGCCCGCGAGGAAGCCGCAGCGCCCCTGCGGCGGGTGGCAAAGTCCCGTCCCACTCCGAGTTCGCCAAAAGAGAAATCGCGCAATGTTTGGGAAGGGAGTGTCCTGCCTGCTATCTGTGAGCAAACTGCATCATCCCTCTATCAACTCTACCAGACTGCTTGAGCCACTGGTAAAGAGTTAGACGGGCGATAAGCGTTTGACCCACTCTTTGGACTGCGCGCAGCCCTGCTGCCGCTTTGCCTTTATCGCCGGTCGCGAAGAAAAAAGTCCGATTTGCCCAATAGGAAGACGTACAGTGGGTGAACCGTCATGGTAAGCCAAAGCGGCGGTCCCGCAGCACGCAGCCCAAAGGATTGCCGATCAAGATTTTGACGCTGCCAATCCGCTTTTTGCAAGAAATCCTATTTCCCCGGCACTTTGGCCTCGAACAGTTCGCGCAGGCTGTATTCCGTATAGGGCAGCTCGCTGGCCGGGGTGGTGCCAACGGCGTTCGAGACCCACAAGCGGTCTTTTGCCGGCGCAAACAATGCCGCGTGAATGCACGACCGCATCGCCACGGGCCGGCGCATAAGCGCCAGTGCCGCCGGCCCATCGAACTTCCCATAGCCCATGATGGTTCGTGCCGCCAGAAGCTGAAAGCGCTCGTCGCCTGACATTAGCACCGTGTCCAGAATGCCGGTCGGCACCGGCAGGTCGGGATGCGGCTCACCCGGCTTGAGGACGAGAAACTTGTCGGGGCGGGTGGCCAGTCCGCGCGCGTCGGGAATCTTGGCGTCAGAAATGACGTAGTAGTATTCACAGGTTCGGGGGGTGTCGCGGAAGATCGCCACGCCTTCGTCAAGCGTATCGGCTTCTTCCAGCCCTTTGCGCATCAGGAATGCCATCGGCATGCCGTCCCACAGCCCCTCGCCGCGGCCGCCCATTTCGCCGAACGATACTTGCTTTTCATTGGTGCCGGTGACCGAGCCGATGAACCCCGTGTAGCCGACATTGATGAAGGCGTGTTTGCCCTGCGGACGCGCCACAATCAACACCGCGTATTCATGATAGCCGATCTCCATGGCGTAATCAAGAATGCGCCCGTGATACAGCGCCTTGTCTTTCGTGGCCCGACCCCACAAGGCAAATCCGCTGCAATGAAACAATTCGGGGATCATGTTCGCCGTCGTGATCTGCTCGAGCGAAACACTCGATCCGGCCGCCACGCCTCGCAATTCTTCGAGAATGTCCTTTGGAATATGGGGAAGGCATCGCTCATAGGCCTCGCGGATTTTCAACAGCGCCGGTTTCTTGGGGTCCAGCAGCGCCTGCGCGGCACCGATGGCATACAGCCGGGCGAGCATTTGCTGGATTTGTGGCCGCAGCAGCACGCCGTGTTGATAGCCCATCTCGTAGGGTGTCCCCGCCACGTGCAGCACCAGATTGCCCGCCCGCCGCTCGAGCCAGCCTTTGCCTTCGACCGCCACCAGCACCGGCCGGGTCGAATCGCTGCACGCCGAACGAATCTCGACCGGAGCGCCGGCCAGTGGTTCGCCGCCTTGTCCCCTTGCGCCGGGAAACCATGCCAAGGCGGATAGCAACAGAATCGGTACAATCCACTTTGTTCCCTTGCGCCGGATTCCTATTCTGTGGTTTCGTTCCATGGGTGGTCTTCTCCTTGGCCGAAGTAATGCTGTAAGCCCCGGAAAGGCTTTCGTGAAATCCCTGCCAAAATGTCAAACTGGTTTGAGCAGGATGGCGATTACCCAAGTTTTCGCCACAAGCATGGAGGATCAATTTTTCATTTGCCAAGTCAATATAAAGTTTGCCAAATTGCAATGGCGTATGTATCAACGCGTGTGCATTGCAGGCGATGGATTGGCAGAACGAATGTCTGCCAGCGGGGGTTTTGCGGACATGTGCCGAGTCTAATTTGGGTGTTCGAGAGAACGGCTGCTTCATCATGAAGAGTGCGCGAATACTAATTGCTGAAAGAAGCGGTGCGGCTGCGCAACACCTGAAAAACCGCCTCACAGCCCTTGGCTACGCGGTCCTGCCGGCGGTCGCCTCGACTCCGCAGGCGCTCAAGAAGGCCGAATTGCTCCATCCGGACCTCGTTCTGATCAGCCTTGCCTTGAAAGGTCCACCCGATCCCCTTGAAACCGGCCGAAAACTCCGCGAGCGCTTCAACATCCCTATCATCTATCTCGCTGCGGGCGCCGACGGCGACCTGTCGCGCATTTCCGAGAAAGCCGACGGTTTCGAGGTTATCGGCAACCCGCCCAGTGACGGCGAACTGAGGGACGCCATGGCCCGAGTGTTTCAGAAGAGCGACTTGCAAGTGAAGCGGGAGCCACATGAACTGAGCTATCGCGGCATCTTTGAAAACCCTTCGGTTGCCATGCTTTTGATAGACCCGGAGACCGCCGCCATTGTGGATGCCAACCCCGCGGCCTGCGCTTTCTACGGCTACGATTATGCCCGGATCACGGAGATGAAAATTACGGACATCAACATGCTCCCCAGCGAGCGTGTTTTTGCTGAAATGCAGCGCGCGCGATCCGGCCAGTGCAATTTTTTTCAATTCCGCCACCGTCGGGCCGGTGGTGACATCCGCGACGTCGAAGTCTATTCCCATCCCATCCCGGTTGGCGGGCGAACCTTGCTGTTTTCCATCATCCACGACGTAACCGAGCGTCGCCGAGCCGAGCAGGAACGCGAAGTGCTTACACGGTTGTCGCTGCGTCTGGCAGCGGCGTCCACGTCGCAAGGCGTTGCCGCGGTCGTACGCGAAGAGACCCACTACCTTTTTGGGTGGGACGCTTTTTATCTGGCGTTCCGGCGTGCTGGCGAAAAGGTTTTTCACACCGCCATTTTTGTGGATACGATGGAAGGCCAGCAAAAGGAGTCTCTCATTCGGGATTGGCCGGAAACGGGAATCAGCCCGCCGGTCCGCGTCATTCTGGAAGGCCGGCCGGTTCTCATCAATTATCAGCCGGGGGCAGAGGAACCGCGTCTCGATTTCTTTGGCTTTACCGAGCGCCGCTCTGCCAGCATGATGTTTGCCCCCATTCGCAGCGGTCCTCATGTGATCGGAATCATCTCTGCCCAATCCTATACCCCCAACCGCTATCATGCCGGCGACCTCGAGCGACTCCAACACCTCGCCGATGCCATTGCTCCCGCTCTCGAGCGGGTGAACACGGAAGAAAAGTTGAAAGAAACGGCGAATGTTCTTCAGGCCATGATTGCCGCGTCGCCTTTGCCCATTATCCGGCTCGACTCCCACGGTGTGGTGCAAACATGGAATCCGGCAGCCGAGCGCACGTTCGGGTGGACCGCCGAGGAAGCTCTCGGACGCCCGCTTCCCTATATCCCGAAGGAAAAACAAGGCGAGTTCCGCGCATTTATCGAGGCCACACGCCGCGGTGAAACAATACACGCCGCCGAAGTTCGCCGCGTGCGAAAAGACGGCTCGGAGCTGGACCTTATTCTTCATACCGCTGCGTTGCACGATGCCCACGGCCGTTTCCTCGGCCCCATGGGCATTCTTGAAGATGTTACCGAGCGCAAGCGAATTGAACGGGAAATTCGCGACAGCCGTGCACAATTTCAGGAACTCTTTGACGAGGCGCCTATCGGCTACTACGAACTGAACGCCGAGGGGCGTGTAGTTCGCGTCAATCGCACCGAACTGGATATGCTCGGCTACACTGCCGACGAAGTGGTCGGCCGACCCATTTGGGATTTTGTCGTCGAGTCCGAGGTATCCCGTCAGGCCTTCCGAAACAAAATGGCCGGCATCATGCCGCCCGGCCAGGGCTTTGAACGCACATTCCGCCGCAAAGACGGCACGCTGGTCCCTGTGCTGGTCAGCGAAAAGCTGCTTCGTGACCCCCAAGGGCGCATTGTGGGACTCCGCATCACGACTCTCGACATTACCGATCGCAAGCGGGCCGAGGATGCGTTGCGCGATGCGCTGCTGTGCTTCGAGTGGGTGATTGAAAAGACACCGCTGGTGGCCATCCAAGGCTTTGACCGCGACGGTATGATCCAGCATTGGAACTCCGCTTCCGAGTCTCTGTACGGCTACTCGCGCGCCGAGGCAATCGGCAAGCGCATTCAAGACCTTATCCTCCCCCCCGACGCGGTGGCCGAGTTTGAAACCGAATTAGCCAATCTTTGGGCGAGCGGCCGTCCCCAGCCACCCCAAGAGTGGTGCGTCCGCAATCGTCACGGACAAGAACACTGGGTCTTGTCCACCATGTTCCCCGTCTATGAGGGCGGACGGGTTGTCGAGGCTTTTTGCATGGACGTGGACATAACAGAACGGCGCAAAGCGGAAGCAGCGCTTCGGTACCGCCTAGAGTTTGAACGAATTCTCGGCTCCATCTCCGCCGACTTTGTTCATTGCAGTGTAGAAACTCTTGACGCCGGAATTTTGCAAGCCCTTCAAACCATCGGCGAATTTGTCGGTGCCGACCGAAGCTATCTCTTCCTGCTCAATAAAGACAACAAGACGATTTCTAATACCCACGAATGGTGCGCTGAAGGAATTGCGCCGCAAATCCACCGCCTCCAGAACATCCCGTTGGATTCGCTTCCATGTGTGCGGGATCACCTGCTGCGGGATCAGGTTTTTCTGGTTCCGTGCGTGGCCGACTTGCCTCCCGAGGCGGCCGCGGAAAAACAAGAATTTGAACTGGAAAGCATCCGCTCCATTGTGTGTTTCCCCTTATTCCTTCAAGATCAGCCTTACGGTTTCCTGGGACTCGATGCCGTGCGCGCGGAAAAAACCTGGAGCGATGACACCCTCGCCCTGCTCAAGATGGCCGGCGAGGTCTTTGTCAATGTTCTCGAACGCAAGCGCGCCGAAACCGCCGCCCGCCATGGCCGCATGGTCGCCGAGGCTGTCGCCGAAGCCTCGCTTCGCTATCTCGAAACCAGCTCCATTCGCACCATGGCCCAAGTCATGGTTGAGCGCGCTGCGGAAATCACCGGCGCCCAGGCGGGCGTTGTGATCACGCTCGACGCGGATAATCGCGCGCGGATCATTGCCGTCTCCAGCAAGACCTGGGATTTGATGAAAGGTGAAATTTACGATGCCGCCCGCCGCGAAATCGAGGAAAAGGGCTGCTACCGTCTGCCGGTCAGCAACAGTTTGGTCTCCGCTCCACTGAGCCGCGGCATCAGCATCCTCACCAATGACCCGCAGAGCCATTCCTATTGGGCTGGCACCATGCCCGGCTGGCATCCGCCGGTCGAGTCGTTCCTTGCGGCGCCCATGAAAATCGGTTCCAACGTGCTCGGCATGATTGCATTGGCCAATCGCCCGGGCGGCTTTTCGGAAGTCGAACTTCGCCTGCTCGAAACCTTTGCCAACACCGCCGCCCTTGCCATGCGCATGGCCCGCAGCGAGGAAGAACGCAGAACGGCCGAAGAGCAACTGCGACATGCCATGAAAATGGAAGCGGTCGGACGTCTTGCCGGCGGCATCGCCCATGACTTCAACAACCTGCTCACCGCCATTATTGGCTATGCCGACATGGGGATCAACTCGGTACATCCGGCCGAACGTGTCCGCCGCTACTTTGACGAAGTGCTTCAAGCGGCAACCCGGGCCGCCGATCTGACCCACCAACTCCTTGCCTTCTCCCGACGGCAACCGCTTGAACCCCGCGTAGTCAATCTCAACGACATCCTTTTGGACATGGCCAACATGTTGCGCCGGATTATCGGCGAAGATATCCAGCTGGTGATCCGTCCCGGCTCCGCTTTGGGTGCCGTTCGCGTGGACCCGACCCAACTCGAAGAAGTGATCATCAATCTCGCGGTCAACGCCCGCGATGCCATGCCCGGCGGAGGAAAACTGACCCTCGAAACCGCCAATGTTCTCCTCGATGAAAACTACGTCAGCACCCATCACGCCGTCATTCCCGGCGAATATGTCCTTCTGGCCATCAGCGATACCGGCATCGGAATGACCGATGAAGTGAAAGCCCATTTGTTCGAGCCGTTTTTCACGACCAAGCCGTTGGGCAAAGGCACCGGCTTGGGCTTGGCCACCTGCTATGGTTTTGTCAAACAAAGCGGCGGCTATATCTGGGCCTACAGCGAGGTGGGCCAAGGCACCACGTTCCGCATCTACCTGCCGCGCGTGTATGAAACCCCGACCGCCCTTCCCCAGCGCGATGAAAACGGCTATCTGCCGCGCGGCAACGAAACAATTCTCCTCGTCGAGGATGAAGAATCCGTCCGCACACTCTCCGTTCATATTCTCCACGATCTGGGCTACACCGTGTTTGAAGCTTCCAATGGGGAAGAGGCGCTGCAGGTTGCCCGTGAACTCGGCTGCCAGTCGCTTCATTTACTTCTGACCGATGTGGTCATGCCCCAGCGGGGCGGCAAGTCCCTCGCCCAGCACTTGCGCGCCGAAAACCCCCATTTGAAAGTCCTGTTCATATCGGGTTACTCTGAGGAGGGCGCCATTGGCTTGGGCGCCATGGAATCCGGCACTGCGTTCCTGCAAAAGCCCTTCACGCCCGGCGCTTTGGCGCGCAAGGTCCGCGAACTGCTCGACGCCCCTGTTCTATGAAGTACGAATTTGCTGAACTTTACCGTCTGCCCGCACGGGGCCAAATGGCAGTCAGCCAACAAGAAAGCCACATGCCGGCGTAGCCAACAGAAACAGTTACCTGAAAGAAAGAGGGAGACCTTGGAAGAAGATATGGCGGGGGCGGACGAAGCGGTGTTCCCACACGACTACGTCGGCGTCCTTGCCTGCTTGAAGGCTCCCTTTGCGCCGCGAAAGCCCCACCAGCCGCGCCGGATTTAGCGAAGCCATCGCCACCGCCTCGTGCACCGGCATGTCCGTATAGCGGATGAAACGGGCAAGCCCCTCGTTGAGGAGAATACGCGAGCCGACGAGCGTCCGGTCGTTTTTATAGAACACGCCGGCAGCGGCGGCGACGACCGGACGGCCCATGTACGTGTATTCACCCGGACGGTCGCCGGCGGAAACGACAGCGTCGGTCATGAGGATGATCCGGTCGTGTCGTTTGGCGCGCGCGGTCAACCGCAACAATTCGGGATGGACGTGGGTGCCGTCGGGATTGAGTTCGACCCACACATTGTCGGCATTGAGTGCGTAGGCGGCCAGTCCGGGCGCATGGTGGTCAAGGCCCGACATCGCGTTGAACAAGTGCGTGCATCCGACGGTCGTGCGGCCGACCACCTTGCGCGCCTGTTCAGCTGTGGCCAGCGAATGACCCACGCACGGCACGATGGCCAATCGTCGCATGGCCGCAAGCAGCCGGTCGGCGCGGTCCAGTTCGGGGGCAAACGTCATCAGCCGGATTTTACCGCGGGCCATTTTTTGCAGACGACGAAGATAGCCCAAATCTACAGGCCGAACATAGGGCGGCTGGATACCGCCGCGCTTTTCCGGATGGACGAACGGCCCCTCGACATAGATGCCCGGAATGTGGCATGACATCTCCGACGCTTCGATCAGACGGGGCAGACCGGCGATCATCTCCTCGGACGCCATCATTGTGGGGAAAAAAGTCAGCACCCCGTTGGCGACGAGACGGCGGGCAACGGCGTCAAGGCTGACAGGGTCGGGCGGGTCGAGACTGAAGCGGCCGGCGCCGTGGCAGTGGATGTCTATCAGCCCCGGGGTGACGTAACAGCCGGCGGCATTGATCTCTTCAAATCCGCGCGGCGTGCGTTGGCGCGGTCCGGCGTAAAGGACTTTTCCCCCGCCAAGGAGAACCGTGCCCTCGTGCACGGTTTCAGCAGGCAAGACAACATCGCCGGATTGGATGCTGTAGGACATGGGAGTGGACAGGGCGCAGACAGGCATGGAGCGGATGGACAATGCGACAATTCCGCGAAGAGGGTGGGCCGGCTACGATGAATCCGGGTCCTCTTCCCTTCGTTCGATACGTTGCCCTTTCAATAGACCTGATAGCCGCCGATGAATGAATAGTTGTCCGTTTCGTCGGTTTCGTTGATCATATCCTCACGGTCCACAAAGCAGCCGATGGCCCATGCGCCCGGCGGTAGCGCGTTGTAAATCAAGCGCGGATAATCCTGCAAGCCGATATACCTGTCTCTTATACACATCT
>JAOAGV010000106.1 GCA_026415575.1 Candidatus Sumerlaeia bacterium | reverse complement strand
AAGAGACAGGGCTAAATTAGATGGCCCTTTCAGGGCCAGTGCTATTTGTGTATGCGATACGCGTCTTTCTGAGCTAAAATAGATGGCCATTTCAGGGACGGAAAAAACCGCCCGCAGACTGAAATCCCAATTCCCCTGTCCCTATGCCCCTGTGCGTGTTTTCAATATGCCCTTATGCGCATTGCTTTGGTTGTGGCCAAAGGCAACGTCAAAAGGATCTGCGGCAGTCGCCCATAGAGATGAAACTGCGTACTTTCTGCGGCCGACTCCTACAGCGGTTGAATCCAGCCGGAGAAGCCGATCTGTTCGGCAAGGCGCACGAGGGGGGCGTATTCGCGGCGTGTGATGGGGCGGTTGATTTCGGGGAACTCGGCTGTGCGGTTGGCCGGAAAATACTGGCTCATCAGGCTCAGGTGGACAGCGGGCGATATTTCGCGCGCAAGAAACTCCAGACAGTCGCGGGTTCCTGTGATGCCGCCGGGCATGACGAGGTGACGCACGATGAGGCCGCGACGGGCAATTTCGGGAGGAGGCGGTCCAGACGACTCGGACGTGTCGGACAAGTCAGACGAGTCGGACAAGGCGAATTGCACAAGGGCCACTTGAAGCGGACCGACCTGCCGCCACATTTCGCGGAGCGCGGCGCGGTTGGCGGCGACAAAACCGCGCCCACTCGAGTAGCGTTCGGCCAAACACTCGTCGGCGTAGCGAATGTCCGGCAGGTAGATGTCAATCACGCCGTCGAGCAGGCGCAGAGTGTCGAGCGATTCAAATCCGCTGGTGTTATAGACGAGGGGCAGGCGAAAACCCTTTTCGACGGCGAGGGCAAGGGCGGCGAGGATTTCATGCGCGAAATGGGTCGGGGTTACAAAATTAACATTATGGCAGCCGCGCGCCTGAAGATCGAGCATCATTTCGGCCAAGCCTTCGGTGCCCACCTCGCGGCCGACGCCTCCCTGACTGATGGGAAAATTCTGGCAATAGACACAGCGCATCGTGCAGTGGGTGAAAAAGATGGTGCCCGACCCGCGGACGCCGCTGATCGGCGGCTCCTCGCCGTCATGGCGGTTGTGGCTGGCGACGACGGCGCGCGCGGGGGCGCGGCAAAAGCCCCGTTCGCCGGCCGAACGGTTGACACCGCACGCGCGCGGACACAGGTCGCACCGCTCGATTTTCCGCCACGCCTCGACCGCCCGTTGCGCCAACTCGCCGCTTGCCGCCAGCGCCAGATAAGCGGGTCCGTGCATTCCATCCACACTGCCCATATTGCCCACACTGTCCATCTTTTGTACGCGCTCTACGGCATCTGTGGCGCTTCGCTCTGCCGATGCTTCATAAGCTCGTTCCACCACTCGCGGTTCAGGAATGCCGTGTCGGGGTAGGTGGTCATGCGCTCGAAGTGGGCAGGCGAGACGGTCAGGCAAAGAATGTCGCGCGGGATATAGCGGCGCATGGCAATGTCGGTGCAGCCGATAATGGCGCGCTCGCGATCCATGGAAAGCAGTTCGCGCCACATCAAACCGCAGCCCGACGAAAACGGCGCGGCAATGAAATCTGGATCGGACGTCCACCATGCGGCCAGTGTCATGAGCGCCGCAAGCCGGTCGGGGTCGGCAAGGAACGTGACGCTCTTGACTTTGTCCCACTGGGCGAGGCGAAGCGGGCCGATGAGCACCGTGTCGCCGGACAAGGGCGGGCGGCGGTTGCGGTCCAGATACTCCTGAGCCAGCTGGGGCGTGGCTTTAAGACCTTCGCCCATGGGTGCACCCACGCCGTCGGTAAGAAAATGGGCCATGAACGGGGGATAGCCGTCCACAAGGCCAAAGGCACGCTGGGCGCCCGGGCAACCGTGTTGTGGGTTGTTGAAGCTGGCCTCGCCTTTTTCCTTTTCATAAACCACCGTCTGGCCGGTCAGCCAGCGGTTGTAATAGGCGAAGCAGCAGGCGCGGCCGGTGGCGGGAATCCACGGTTCAAAGTCCACCGACGGGGCGGCGTCATAGACAGCGATCAGCGGCGTGTTCAACCGCAGCGCTGTCATCAGGCGATCAATGGCGGATTGCGAAGGGGCCATGGGAAGTCTCCTTGTTTTGGATTTAGGATTGAGAGCCAGATGGGATTGTCCTTTTTTCGTTACTTTGTTTCAACTGGCTTCTCTTCCGGGAATCTTGATAAAGCACGATAGTCAATGAACTATAGTGACTGGATATAGGCTTTTCGTAATTGCAAGCAAAGCAAATAAAGTTCCATGCGATTGGAGGGTCGGGTTCCACATGGACTTAATTGGGATTCGGCGGCCGTGGAAGGCGTCCCTTCATGGAGGGTCGGGTTCCACCCCGACCGCCTCCCTTTTTGGGTTGCGGGAATGGCGGGCAAAGTTCATTCGTTGTACAGGCGATAATACAACGCCTCGATGGCATCGCCGCGATGGCGGTTTGTAAAGCCCGAGAGGATGGTCTGGCGTGCGGCGCGCCCCATGGTCTGCGCGCGTTCTGGATTGCTGAGCAGTTCCAATATGGCGTGCGCGAGCGCCCCGGCATCGCCCGGCGGAACGAGAAAACCGTTTTCCCCGTTGTGCACTAGTTCGCGGTTGCCGCCAACGTCGGTGGCCACCACCGGCCGGCCACACGCCATGGCTTCCCGGATGGCGCCGTTGAGACCCTCGCCCTTGGTCGAGCTGCTCACGACCACATCGAGTGCGGCATAGACGTGCGGCATGTCGTCGCGGTGGCCCGCAAATACAACACAGTCGGCGATTCCCAATCGGGCAAGATGCTCGCGGAATTTTTCCGGCTTGCCTGCGCCGATGCACACAAATCGCGCGGAAGGAATGCGGGCGCGGACTTTTGCCGCCGCCTCAAAAAACTCTTCGTGGCCCTTTTTCATGACCAACGCCGCCACGTTGCCCACCAATAGCGGTTCGTGCACGTCTGTTGCGCGACCAATGCCACCCCATTCTGCGCGCAGGGCCGAGCCGTCCACGGCGGGATGGAAGACCGCTTCGTCCACGCTGCCATAGATGACATGGATTTTATGGACAGGGACGCCGCAGGCCGTCAGGGCCTTTTTCACCGCCTCGGCTACAGCCACGACTGCGCGCACTTTGCGCGACCGAAACCAAAACCACGGTTGGGTCAGGGGCCTCAGCCGATATACTGTTCCACGTCCGGCGACAATGCGCGGGCACTTTAGGCCGAGCAGCGCCTCGCAGGCGAACACCAGCGCTTCGTCGCGGTGGGCATGAACGATGTCAAACTGCATGTCGCGGCACCAGCGTCGAAAACGCAAGGCATCGCGCCAGCGGCGGAGATTGAAGCGGACAATTTCTGCGTTGGGGGCGGGGGGACAAATCGGATGGGTCGGGCTGTTGGGATGGGGCTGGTCGGCATTAAACGCACATACGACCTCGTGTCCGCGTTGCTTCAGTTCGGTGGCCAGACGGATCATTTGGACGGCGCCGCCGCGCCGCATGTCGGCGTGCGAGGCCAGCTGCAGGATTCGCAACGGCCGTGGAGTGCCGGCAATCATGTTACCGCTTTGCTCTAATCCCGCGCCGGGGCGGGGGGTATCGGTGCTGCCGTTAAAGATCACGTGTGGTTTGTTCCAGTCTGTTGCCGGACAAAGTGGCAGCATGGCTGCCCGCACTCCAGAGCAACGGCAAGGCGGCTGCAGCCAGTTCGGCCCCGCCGCTTGCGTCCCGGCATTACTCATCGTCATTGCCGACCGCATCCTTGGTGCAGCGCGCGCACAGCATGCCTTTGAGGTCGCGTGCGAGAAAGCGGCGCCGGTATTCTTGGTAGACGGGGCCGTTCCATATGGCGCGAATGGTCTCTTGGGTCGCATCGCCCATGATGCCGACCATTTCCCAATCGGCGCAGCACATGATCAGGCGTCCGTCGTGTGCGATATAGACTTGGTCGAAGAGGCGGTTGCACCAAGAGTAGAACTGGAGTTTGCGGGGGGCGATTTCGTGGCTTTGAATGGCGGGATGGTTGCCGCGGTTTTCCAGTTGATTGAGGTTAAGTTTGACTCCGCGCGCGCCCCAGTACTCGCGGATTTTTGGCAGCTGGGGTTCGAGGATTTTGGTCACCAACATCACCACACGCACGCGGGGTTTGTCATAATTGCCGGCGCGTTTGAGATCGAGAAACCGGTCAATGTTGGCGAGCACGCGATCCAGTTTGAGGCCCATGGTTTTTTCATAGAGATCGGGTTCGATGCCATGGACGGAGAAGTTCAGCCGGTCCAGACCGCTGTCGAGCAGGCGTTTGGCCATGGTCTCCGTGAGGAGCGAGCCGTTGGAGTTGATCTTGGTGTATTGGCCCTTGTGTTTTCGCGCGGTAACGTAGGCGATGCGTTCGGGAAGGTCGGGATCGAGCAGGGGTTCGTTGCTGAGATAGGGCGAAATGCGTTCGACGCCGCCGTCAATCAGTTCGTCCACGAGGCGTTCGTATAGGGTGCGGTCCATGCGGCGGCCAATCGGCACAGCCAGATTGGTCTTGCGGTTGGGACAGAAGATGCAGTTGGCGTTGCAGCCGGCAACGGTTTCGATCTGGGCATGGATTGGGAAATCGGGCGCAACGTGGAGACGCAGTTTCCGGCGGCGAATCCGTTGGGCGAGAGACTGAAACAGGGACAAGACAGGCGGCATGGGTTAGGAGTTCTTTGAGATTTTGGCTCCGCCGATGTGCGACGGATAGATGAAAGGCAATCACTTTATGGGTGTGGCTTCAAGCTTTGTTGTGGTGGCAAGACGATTTGGGCGGGTCCGTCACCGCTGTTGAACTTCCAAGGCGCCCCGCCGTCGGCGCATGCGCAAAGCATTTGCCAGAAAAGGAGGCACTTGGCATGGCCGATTTCGGCTTCTTCCCGACGGCCCTTTTCTTGTGCTTTTCGAACGCTGGATGCTTGGCGCGAAGCCTTGGTCAGGAAGAAGTCGGCAAAAAACACCGCTGCATTCTGTTCAAAGCGGCTCCGGCGATCCGAAGCGCCGGCGAAGTAATCTTCGCAAAAGGCGGCCCACCACGGCGCATCGAAAAACATCATTCGTGCGCCCACCAAGTCTGCCTCGAAGCAGCCATAGGCCATCGAAACGAGGTCCACCAGTGCCAATTGATATACACGTGGCAGAGGCCGCTTTGTTGCTCTGCGTTGGCAAAATATGCGTGCAAGACCAGCGACCGGCCGTCCGGCAGAATCAATCGCCGCACCAAGGCGTTTTTTCCTGTGGAAAAATGCTCGATGCGGACCGGTAGAGGGGCTTGTACAAAAAAAAATTATTGTCCCAACACTTTGGCAGGCATCGGATGCGCATTGCGGAGTCTTCGTGTGAACCTCAGTCAAAGACGCCAAAGGGATAAAAAAAGGGTATTTGAGAGACTGCCGGATGCTCGGCGGTTTGAGAATAAAGGGTTCGATTTCTCGCGGGCTAACCGAAACAGAAGCGCTTTGTGCCCCAGCGCCCTTGCGCGGGACAAACACATGAAGGATCAGGGGGATAAGACTTCATCTGGCCAGCCTTCAGAATATTTTCCTACGGCGGATTCAAAATTCTCTTGATTCGGTGAAATGTTGAGGCCCTATATTGCTATGGAATAATGGGTGGGCACGTGCAGAGAGATTCCTTGGGAGGCAGGGGAGTGGTTCCGGATCAACCGCCCGACAACATCGAGAAACGGCGCTATGAGCGGTTCTTGAAAGAGGTGCACGTCAGTTACACCGTTCTCTCGAAAGTGGAGAACACGCCGTTTGAATTTGGGAATTCGGTGACGCTGAACATCAGCCGAACGGGTCTTTTGTTGTTGCTGCCCGAACCGATGCCCGTGCCTGTTCTGCTGCAATTGCAATTGCGCCTGCCCAATCGTCCTTTCGGGCTGTTTGTTCTTGGAAAAACCGTCTATTGCTCGCGGATGGAAGAAATCAATATGTATCGGGTGGGCATCAAATTCGTGGGTATTCTTCCGCCCGAATTGGAATCGGTTCTGGAAGATGTGAAAGACTCCAAAGGGGTGTAGCCGCAGGGTGTGGGCACCGGTTATTTTTCTTTTCTGCGGGCGGCAAACAGTTTCCATCCGTCGAAAAAGCCGCGTCGCGCAATCGCTTGGATTTCGGTTGTGTCCATTACCAGTGTTACTTCACACGTGCCGTCTTCGCGAAAGACGCGGGCGGCCGGTTCCAGTGAAGCGATCGCGGCGCGTACGGCGTCATCAACGGCTTTGCTTTTTTTCATGCGATCGCCGACGGTTTCCTTCGGATTAACGGGTAGGTTTTGTGCCAGTTGCAAAGCCCGTGCGCGCGCGTCATCCAGTGCCTCCTGTTCGCGCCGCCGCCGAAAGGTCTCGCGCGTCAAAGGTTCTGTACTCGCCATCGCCTCGGCCAGCATTCCGCCCTGCCCCAAAACCCGATCCAACTGCCGGACGTCCACGGACACAAACACCGTGCACCGTCCGCCTTCACCCTTGATCATGCCCTTTTGCTGGGCCTGCCGCAGCAGTTCCTCGACCTTGGCCCGCTTGTCCGAATCTGTCCGGAGGATTTCGGCCACCTTTACCCCCGGCCGAACCTCGATATTTTCGATCTTGCGGGCCAGTTCGCGCCGCGCGGCTTGGCGGGCCATCTGCGCGGCCAGCAGCTGGCCTTGGATGGGATCAAGCACTTGTGCGGGTGGTGCAGCATCGGCGGAAGCGGAAATTTGGCGGTTGTCGAGTTGTTTGGTGCGTGCGGCCGGATTGTCGCTGGTGCCGATGATTTTAAGCGGCTGGGGCGGAGCGGTGCGCTGCAATCGGCAGGCCGATAGACCGCCCAGCGAAACCAGCAGAAGGGCGACAATCAACGGATGCAAGAATGTTCGCATGGTGATGGACTCCCGAGCGACAGTCTTTCCACATTTCCTTCAACGCCTACCAATGGCCGCCTGTGAGGTCAACAGGCAAAAGCCGTATTTTGTTTTCTTTTGCCTTCTTGTTGCTTGACCCTGCGGGGCGTCCGCCAGAAGATTCTCACCCGCGGGCTGTTGGATGGAGACTTTCCATAAAACCAACTTGGAGCCATAACAATGAAATCAAAGACCCCTCTCCGGTGCATTTGGATTCTTCTCTCTGTCGCCGGGATTGCCCACCCTGTTCCTGCGGCAGAAATTGTTCGTGTTCAGCCCGTTGAAATTGCCGATCTTTTGGCCAATCCGGGCATGGGTTGGCAAACCTTTCACAAATTCGCTGACGAGGATCCCGCGCTTGAAGGCCTGCCCAGTTCTACTGCCTATTTCCGGTTCTACTGGAAGGAACTTGAACCCAAAGAAGGCGAGATTGATTGGGCGAAGTTTGAGGAGTTGTTTGCCCGCGCGCGCAAAGCCGGCCAGCAACTGGCTCTTCGTTTCATGACGGCCGGTACAGGCCGCGACTATGACTACAGCCCGCCATGGCTGCGCGCACTCGGGCTGCCCGGGTTTGAGTATCAATACGGCGGCACGGGCCCCAAACACTGGGTTCCCGACCTCGACGATCCGCGCGTGCTCGAACGCCACCTCCGCCTTGTCCATGAATTTGCCAAACGCTACGATGGCAGCCCCGACCTTGCGCTTATGGACATCGGCTCGGTGGGGCTGTGGGGCGAATGGCACATGAGCCAGACGGGGGTGGCGATGCCGAAGATTGAAACGCGCCGAAAGATCATTGACGCCTATCTTGCGGCTTTCCGCAAGACGCCGTTGGCGATGCAGATTGATGATGTCGAGGGACTAAAGCACGCCACGGCGGGCGGGGCGGGCTGGCGAGCCGACTGCCTCGGCGACATGGGGGGATTTTCAAAGAACTGGTCGCACATGAAAAATATTTATCCGAAAAACATTGAGGCCGCTGGCATTGCCAATGCGTGGAAACGCGGTCCGGTTGCATTCGAGTCGTGCTGGACCATGGCGCGGTGGGTGCGCGAGGGCTGGGACGTGCAGCAGATTTTTGACTGGGCGCTCGGGCAGCATGCATCCTATATCAACAACAAGTCCGACAAGATTCCCGAAGGCACTCGACCGCTTATTGAAAATTGCCTGCGGCTGTTGGGCTACCGATTTGTCGTGCGGTCGGTGGAACATCCGGGTGAAGTTTCGCGCGGCGAAAACCTGATTGTGAAGACGACGTGGGAGAATGTGGGCGTGGCGCCGTGCTATTATGACTTTCATCCGGCTCTGCGGCTGACAGATGAAAAGGGGGTACAACGCATGGCGGTTGCAGGGCCAACAACCGTGCGCCAGTGGCTGCCGGGAAAACATGATGTCCAATGGACGTGCAGTTTTCCGCCGGGCTTTCCCGCGGGCGATTATCGTTTGGAACTGGCAGTCTGCCGAGCGGATGGAACGCCCGCCGTGCGGTTGGCCATCGCCGGCCGCCGGAACGACGGGTGGTATCCGGTCAGCCGCGTGCGCGTAAAATAACCCGACCCAAGATCTTTGGAAACATCTTTTAACGTTGTCTTTGGCCACAACCAAAGCAATGCGCACAAGGGCATATGGACAATACGCACAGGGCGTATATACATGGGAATTGGGATTTCAGTTTGCGGGCGATTTTTTTTTAGCCCCGAAAGGGCTATTTATTTTAGCCCAGGCAGTGCCTTGGGAAAAATCGCAATCGAGGGTGGCGAGCCCTGAAAGGGCGCTCTAGCGTTGGCCGCCGCTGCCGTTAGCGCGCCCTTTCAGGGCTTTAAAACTTGGGGGTGGAACCATTTCCCAGGGCGTTGCCTTGGGCTGGATTAGTTCGCCCCTTCAGGGCTAAAAAACCCGAATTGAGCACGTGGCCTGTGGCCACGACAAAAGATGTTAGAGGCAAGAGGGTAGAAGTTAGAGAAGATTTTCGCAAACTGGCTGGATGTTTAGACCGAAGAGTCCAAGTCGAAATTGTATGGAAAAGAAGTTCAAACAGCATGTAGTTGAAACATCGGTTCATGGTAGTTTCGCTTGTGGAAGGATGTGTTCCACCGCGTCCAGATCGAAAATACGGTCGGGGTGGAACCCGACCCTCCAGCGTAATGTAAAGGACATATAGGGTGGGTCTGTTTGCATCGTTTTCCATCTCTAACCCGGCCTGTGGCCAAGACAGAAGATGTTAGAGGCAAGAGGGTAGAAGTTAGAGAAGATTTTCGCGAATTGGCAGGATACTAAGACGAAGAGTCTTGGGCCGAAGCGAAAGAGAAGAATGCAAATCGCTTTCGCAGACCAAAATCCAAAATCAAAGATTCCAAGACGTAAGCTCGTATGGACATCTACTGCGACCATTGTGCCACCACTCCGCTGGACCCGCGCGTCGAACAAGCGATGCAACCTTACTGGCGTGAGAAGTTCGGCAATCCCTCGTCGCTTCATCGCGCCGGCCAGCGGGGGCGCGCAGCTGTCGAGCAGGCACGGCGAGCCGTCGCGCGCGCCATCGGTGCCCAGCCCGACGAGATTGTGTTCACCGCGTCGGCCACCGAAGCCAACAATCTTGCCATCCGCGGTTGCCTTGCGGCGGCCCAAAAGCGTCCCATCCACATCATTACCAGCTGCATCGAACACGCGTGCGTCATCGAAACCTGCCGCCTTGTCGAACGCTGCGAGCCTGATTGCACAACCACCGTTGTGCCGTGCGGTCCCGACGGGGTTGTCAACGTCGCCGATGTTCTCGCGGCCGTGCGTCCGGAAACCGTCCTTGTCGCCCTTATGCACGTTAACAACGAAACCGGCATGGTGCAGCCCGTGATGGAACTGGCCCGCGCGCTTCGCGGCCGCGGCGTGCGCCTGCTCTGCGATGTGGCTCAAAGCCCGGGGCGCGTTCCCCTGTCTGTTGGCGAACTGGGTTGCGACTATCTGACGCTGAGCAGCCACAAAATCTACGGTCCGCCCGGTGTCGGAGCGTTGTGTGTGCGGACGGGCGCGCCGCTCGAACCGATGATTGTTGGCGGCGGCCAAGAACGCGGTCTGCGCGCGGGAACCGAAAATGTTCCGGGCATTGTCGGCTTTGCCGCGGCGCTTGAGCTGGCTGTGCGCGAGCAGTCGGCGAGACGGGCCCATCTTCAGCAGTGCGAGGCGGCGTTTCTCAACGCGCTTGAACGCGCCCGCGTTCCGTACTCTCTTAACGGCGCGCCGGCACCGCGCGCGGCAGGAATTCTTAATCTCAGCTTTGCCGGTTTCACCGGCTATGATCTTGTTATCGCACTGGATCTTGAAGGTATCGCGGTCTCGGCGGGTTCGGCCTGTGCGGCGGGGGTGCCAGAACCCAGCCGCGTGCTCGAAGGCATGCGCCTCGGCCCCGACCGTGTTCGGGGTGCCGTCCGCTTCTCTTTTGGCATGAGCAATACGCCCGACCAATGCCGCTGCGTTGCCGAGTGTGTGGCCGACATTTTGTGCCGGCGGCCCGGCCGGACAGCAATGCGATAGGGAAGAGCGCACTTGCAGGCATTCGCTCTCCCTCTTCTGCGCTAAACCTTGGCCAAAATCCAAAATCACGTGGCCGAAAAGGAACCCGACCCGCCGCGGTGTCGTTGCATCTGCAATGAGGTGCGGCGACAATCGCCTATTCAAAGTCCGCATATTCGCGGTCTTTGACGATGCCCGGCTGGGGAACCGGATACCGGCCTTGAGCATCGGGCTTGAGTGGAGGGGGAGAATCCGCCGTCAGTTTGTCCAAGCCCGGCGCGAACTCGTGCTTAGAATTCAGTATTTGCTCATACGTGATTTCCTGACCGGTGTGGGCGGCCATGCGCCCCATGCTTGTGACAAGGCTGGCCCGAATTCCCCGCTCGGCCTCGTTGTAAGGCTTGTCGTTGCGGATGGCGTCGAGCAGATCGCGCCACTCGTTGACATAGGGGTTGCTCTCATCTTGGTCCACATTGGACTCCCAGATCAGATTGGCCTTGTCCGGATTTTGTCCCTTGTAGGTGCTCGAGGGCATTCCGCAATCGCCTTTCTTCGAGACAATGGCCATGCCTTTGCTGCCGTGGATGGCGCTGGAGTAGATTTCGGCGCACCCCTCGATGCACCGTCCTTCCATGAAAAACTTGCTGCCGTCGGCGAAGGTATATTCGATTGCGTAAGAGTCGAAGTTTTGATCCACATATCTTACGCCTTTGGGATCGCGGCGATAATGGCGGCCCCCTACGGCTTGCGCTTTGATGGGCCAGTCGTTTTTCATCCAGCACTGGTGGTCAATGATGTGGATCAGGAAGTCGCTGACGGCGCCGCCGCCGGCCCAAAGGAAACTGTGGAAGCGCTGGATCTGATACATCAGGTGGCTGATGTCCGGCGGTTTGGGCGGCGAGGCGAAGGTGCCGATGGGGCCCTGCATGCGGTAGCCTCGCTGCAAAATGATCTCGCCGATTTCGCCGTCCTGAATCCGTTTATGCAGTTCTTGCATTGCCCGCTGATGGCGCGACATGAGGCCCACGGCGACCTTGAGGTTCTTGGCCTCAGCCTGTTTGGCCAGCCGGAACATCCGGCGGCTGGTGGGGCCATCCACAGTGACCGGTTTTTCCATGAAGACATTCAGCCCCTTCTGGATGGCATAACGAAAATGGACCCAGCGGAAGGCCGGCGGTGTGGCAAGGATGACGATGTCGCCCGGTCGCAGACAATCCATTGCTTGGCGGTATCCATCGAAGCCGAGGAAGCGGCGCTCTTCGGGCACGTCCACATCTTCGGTATGTTTTTCACTTAACTCCTTGTAGCTATTCTTGAGCCGGTTGTCGAAGACATCGGCCATGGCCACGAGCTTTATGGGCCCCCCGCTGACGGCGAAGGCGTTCTTTACCGCACCGGTTCCCCTGTTGCCGCAGCCCACCAAGGCGAGGTTGAGACTATCGCTGCCGGCGGTGTAGCCCGGCCGAACGGTTCCGGCCACAGCGGCCGATACCGCCGCCAGACCGCCGCTCTTTTTGAGGAATTCACGTCGGGACGTAGTGGAATTCGTGCTTTTGTTCATGGCAGTTTTTCTCCTGTCATCTATTTGGGATTTTGTTTGACCGACAAAACTGTTTTTTTGCTCCCGTTGAGAGGCTGAGTTGCCTCAAACCCGCGCGATCTGCAAGCATTATTCATGGGCGTATTGCAGAAAAAATAATCGGGGCACGCCGGTTCAGGTTTGGCCCTGCTTTCTGCCGTCCGCAAGGAGTGCGGCGTGCTTCTGTGGCACGCTTACAGCGCATTGTTCCAAGGCGCGTAGTTCCAGTTCTGGAACAGGTTCATCGCGGTTCGGTCCATGGTAGGATTCTGTGGCAGAACCACAAGGGCATCGAACCATGCCCCGCTGTCGGCCGCCAAGGTCAGGCGGTGGTTGCCGGCCTCCAAATGGATGTTGCCGATGCGATACCAAGACCAGTGCGCGAACTGCTCGCCGTAGAAGGCAAACATCTTTGTATGGGCACGGTCGGGATCGTCCCAGTCGGTGAAGCCGATCATCGCCATGGCGCGCAAGTTCCGCTTCCGGCCGCTGTCAAGGGTCAAATCCATGGCGGTGCTGGAGTCAGGTTCCCATCGGGCCCGAAGCCATAGGGCATAGTCGCCCGCGCGGTCGGCAAGGAAATCAAAGTGCAGACGGCCTTGACCGCGGAAAACTGTGCCGCAGGCACCGCTCAATTCGGCTCGCGGAGCCTTCTCCACCCAACCCGAAATCTCATCGGCATTTTCTGCCTCGCGCACCAAAGGTGAATCGGCTATGAGCACTTGAACCGGAATGCGTCGCGTCTGCCCGCTTTCGCGAAGCACTGTTTCAACTGCCCGGATTTGACCTTCTTCCACCGGCCCGGGCCGCAAAGTGAACTGGAACGAAGGCACCGACTGCGGCGGGCGGGAAGCAGCCGACTCCGATAGGTTGTCCGACCTCGCTGTCCAGCCGTCCGGCAACCCTTCGATGGCCACTTTGCCTGAGAATTGTCGGCCTTTCAAGGCAACATGCAGCGCGGCTTCATTGCCCGGCCGTACAATCAGCAAGTTCCGATGGGCTTGATCGCCGTTCATGTAGTAGCTGACCGTATTGAGCGACACCCCAAGGTCGCTGCGATGTCGTTCAACCCATCGGCAGATGGACTTCAGCGGCGAACTAACCGGCCCGCCGACAAAGCGAATCCGGTTCCGGCCCAACGTCAGCTGTCCCGGCAAAGCCAGCGGGGAGGCGACGAAAACCGTGCGAACCTGCAACCCGCTGACCCATACGCCTGAGCCTGCGGCAATCTCCAGTCTGAGCCGATACTGGTATCGGCCGACCACTTGATCGCCCAACGCGGCGTGGATTGGGCCTGCCGACTCGCCGCCGGACCAAACATCCTTCCAGTTTTTTCCCTCGTCCTGCGAGACGCGGAATCGCAAGGCATGGGGCTTGCCGGTTACGACCGTGCCATGCACCACGGCATCGGAGAAAATGTAAGGGCACTGCGCCTCATACTCCAGCGATGCAGTTTTCGCGGGGTCCTTGGGACGCAGCGTAACAGGTTTGCCCGCTGGGGTCTCTATTTGCATATTGTCCAAGCGCATGGCCGGCGAGCCTGCGGTCGGCTCAAATACAATCGCGCCGTTGCCAAAGTAAGGCGGAATCTTGGCCAGCGGGACGGGTTGCCCCTGCCGGTTTCCCGCGCCTTCAAACCATCGGCCTTCGTTGTGCCAAGCGAAACACGCCCGCTCGCCGGGCCGGAGCGGGAAATCCATCGAATGCGGCCGCACCGCAGTGCCAAAACTGGCCCGGCTGGGTCGGCCCGGCAGCGCAGAGTTGACCTCTGTACCTTGGCGAAGTTTCAGGTAGAGGTCGCTTTCAAAATCCCGCCGGCTGGCCACGGTCTCGTTGTCGCGCAAAAGCCAGTAGAGCCGTGGCGAAAGGTCGAACAACCGCATGTCGCCCTGATAAAAGGCTTGTTCAAACTGATGGTGGGTTCCGGGCGCGTCGTTAGACGAGATGCCGACGCACAAGAACATCTTCCGCAGCATGTGGTTCATCGGTCCGCACTGATTGAAAGGATAGATGTTCAGTGCTTTAATCAGGGTGTAGTCAACTGCGCGGCGGCGGTTGTTCGGCAGGAACTCCGAATAGTCGGCATCATAGTAGTTTGTGGTGGCCAGTGCGTACTTGAATGTCTCGAACGCCCGCTCGGCGTCGTTCTTTGCGTTGGGAGCCAGCGTGGCAGCGAGGTCGCGCACGCTCAGCGGCACAACATTGTCGTTGGCGCGCCAGTGGGCAAGCAGCGTGGTTTTTGCCGTGGACGCGTCGCTGTGCTCGTAGCAGATCGTCTGCATCAGAGGCTCGAAATCGCCTCCGACCTCGAGCGTGAACTCATCGCCGGAGCCGGTTCCGGTTATGGTCCGTTCAGTCTGCCGCGGCAGATGGACAACAAACCGCGGGTCGGGCGGCGTAACCTGAGGACGGTACACTGTCATTCGATTTTCGACACGGTTTTTTTCAAACTTTTCCTGGCTTGCATAGGATTTTACAACCACCTCGCGGGCTGTGCTTTTTCCGCCGTCCAACATTTCCAGCGGTGCCGATTCCCGGTAGGGTTCCATCTCGCACGCCAAATGCCCAAATACGAATCGGTCGCCGGTGGTGTGCACTCCGTGAAGTTCGTTTTCGAAATGGAACAACGCGCGTGTGTTCTCATCGGCGCCATATTCGGAGTCGGACGGCGTGAAGGGCCCGTCGTAACGGGCCGTGTCGGAGATGCACAGCTCATCCAGCACGGCCTCGGCGCTGGTCTGTTCGCCGCAGCGGCGGTCGCCGCCCACATAGGCCTGCATCGGCAGACTGCGGCGATCGCCCTCGTCCATGCCGATGCCGCGCAGGCCGCTTTCCGACCGCGGATCGGAGCTAAACGGCCACGGCTGCCGGCCCGGCCCTTCCGCCGCGACAGGCTGGCCATCAACGAACAGTTGCAGATGGGCTTTGGGAAAATCCCAAGTTGCAGCCAGATGATGCCATTGACCGGCGCGCAGCGGCGCGGCTCCGCGGACTGTGTGCAGATTGCCCGCGGCATCTGCGATGCTGAACTCCAGCCGGTTTCCACCGCGGCTATCGAGTTTGCGAAAACGCGATTGGACCCGATGCCCGTATGCCACGCCCTCGAAAAAGACGTGCTCGTTGCCATCGTCGGCATTCCACTTCGGACGGCACCAGAACTCGAGCGTTCCGGCCTGCAAACCCCAATGAAACGCACGGGGGTCCGGGTCATACTGCCCGGCGGTCAGTGTGCCTTCCGAGCCTCCGTTAAAGGCCAGCCGGCGCAGGCCCGTGAACTCAAACCCGCGATTGAGCGGGGCTTGTTTCAGTGCGCCGTCCACGAAACCGGCGTGGGATGCCGCCGGCCAGGGCCAGCGCTCGCCCGGCCTGACCACCAGCCGATCAAGCCATATGGTGAAATACGAGTCGGGTCCCTCTACGCGGCGGCTTGTGTTCTCGTCGGTCACGTAGCACCGCATGCGGATTCGCAAGTTCACGTGCGCGGTTTCGGGGCTGAAGCGGCCGCGCTGGCTGAACTGGACCAGTTGCCCTTGGGCCAGTTCGAGTGTGAGCCAGCGGGGCTGCACGGCATATTCGAGGATTCGCGATCCGTCAGCGCGGTATTGTTCCAATTCAATCGAAACCGGCGCGCCGTAAATGGCCCGCTCGGCCATAAGGTCGCACTCGAAGAGCATCTCTTGGCCGGCAAACTTGCGCACCTCAATCTTCTGCGAAATGATGACCTCGCGCGGCGTGTCGTTGGGCGTTGTTTCATCCACCACGATCATCAGCGACCGCTTGCCGCTCGTATGTGCAAATCTACCCAGACGCACAAGTTGGGCGGGAGTGATGGTCCAGCCTTCCGGGAGGATGCCGGACGATGTCTCAAAATCCGGATTGACCAGCAGATTTTCAGGCGGCAATTGGGTTTCGTCGAATTTGATGCGCTCGCTTTTCCGATCCATTGTGTTGAAATAGATGTCGTATTCGCCAACCGAGCCGACCATCGGCTTGGCGATCCACGCCAGGTAAGTTTGGTGCCGCCCCTCTCTGGCGTTCAGTTCGCTGCGGCAGGCGAATGGGACCAGTTCCGCACCGCCTGCGCCCCGGGCTACAACCCGCAGCGATTGCGGATCGAACTCATCCTTGATACCGGCCTGTTGGAGCAGGAGCGGGAAATCCACGACCACTTCGACGGGGCGCGGCGCATCATCCCGGTAGGGTGTTGGCCGCACAACCGTCGTCCGGAAACGCCACGCCTCATTCCACCAGCCATTTGACTCACCGGCCGCCAGCAAACAACCACCCAGCAACCATATGACCAATATACTAACATTTGTTTTCATGATCTTGCTCCTTGGCTTCCAATGCCCGCTGTATGGCCAAGGCTTACGATACTGAGACAATCTCAATGCCGCCGGCCGTGCCGAGATTGCGCGAGTATTTCTTTTCCTGCGGATTGTTCCAGTGCTCATGCACGCCAAGGCTCGACAGA
>JAOAGV010000105.1 GCA_026415575.1 Candidatus Sumerlaeia bacterium | reverse complement strand
GCCCCGCCGATCTCTATTTGTTCATCCGAAGCCGCGACGGCAGTTTTCTCCGCTCTGTTCTCTGGAGCGGTTTCAGCCACTTGCTCTCGGAACGCGTGACGCCGCTTGCAGCAGGCTTGGAAGGCGGAGTCGAGCACACCCGCACGGTGTTGCTGCAACCCGCGCCGCCGTTGGCTCCCGGCAGCTATACCGCCGTTCTGGTGGTCTGCGGCAAAAGCCAGTCGGTGAGCGTGCGGAGCCACTGGCTTGATTGGCGCGCAAAACATTTTCGAGTGGAATGAGACCCCGCCCGACTTCGGGCCGGAGAACAATTGATGAGCGCAAATCCCGCCGACAGTCTGACCCCGATGGTCCGCCAATACTCGCGCATCAAGGCGCAGTATCCCGACACCATCCTGATGTTCCGCCTCGGCGATTTCTATGAGATGTTCAACGAGGACGCCCACACGGCCTCGCGCGTCCTCGAAATCACGCTCACCAAAAAGCACATCGGCGACGGCCGCACCATGCCGCTGGCCGGCATTCCCTATCACGCCCTCGACCGCTATTTGGCCGTGTTCCTGCGCGCCGGCTACCGCGTCGCCATTTGCGAGCAACTGGAAGACCCCAAAAAGGCCAAAGGCGTAGTGCGACGCGATGTCGTGCGCGTCGTAACCCCCGGCACGCTCACCGAATCTTCGATCCTCGACGAGAAAACCAACAACTATCTGGCGGCGGTGACCGGCGGCGGAAAAACGCCTTGGGGCCTCGCCTATGTGGACCTTTCGACCGGCCGGTTGGTGGTCGGGGAATTCGACGCCCGCCGCGGCACCGAAGAACTGGCCATCGAACTGATGACGCTGCAGCCGGCCGAAGTGCTCGTGCCCGACCGCCTGCACGAGACCGTGCGGGGACTGCTCGATCCCCAGCATCCGGCCGCATTGACCGTGCGGCCCGACGAAGCGTTCCATCCGGCCGAAGGCCGCAAACGTCTTCTTGCGCAATTGGGCACGACCGGCCTCGATGGGTTTGGCGCCGGCCACATGGTCGAAGCGTTGGGCGCCGCCGGCGCGCTCCTGCTTTATCTGGAAGAAACACAAAAAACGGTTCTCAGCCATCTTCGTTCGCTCGAAGTCCACTCGCCGGCCGACGTGATGCTGCTCGACTACACAACGCAGCGCGGGCTGGAACTGCTGGAGACCTTTCACGGCGGCAACAAGACGGGCACGCTGCTTTCGATCCTCGACCGAACCCTCACCGGCATGGGGGCGCGGCTTCTGCGGCGCTGGATGGTGCGGCCGCTGCGCACACGCGAGGCCATCGAACGCCGCCTCGAAGCGGTGGAGAATCTTGTGCAGGATTTTACGGCCCGCGACGCCGTCGGCAAGGCGCTGCGCGGGCTGCACGATCTCGAACGCATCATGGGCCGTGTCGGTTGCCGTTCGGCCAACGCCCGCGATCTGGTCTGCCTGCGGCTGTCGCTCGAACGGCTGCCTCTGATTCAACAAGGCCTGTCGGCGGCTCAAGCGCCGCTGCTCCGCGAGATTGCCGCCCAAATTGACCCCCTGCCGCAACTTCGCGACCTCCTGCAGCGCGCGTTGGTCGACGACCCGCCCTACACGCTGCGCGAGGGCGGTCTGATCCGCGATGGCTATCATGCCGAGGTGGACCAACTGCGCACCCTTGCCCGCGACAGCAAGTCGTGGATTCAGGCCATGCAGCAGGAGGAAATCCGCCGCACCGGCATTCCCAAACTCAAGATCGGCTTCAATCAAGTGTTCGGCTACTACATCGAGGTCACCAAGCCCAATCTGCATCTGGTGCCGGACGACTACATTCGCAAACAGACGCTGAGCAATTGCGAACGATTCGTAACGCCGGCGCTCAAAGAGAAGGAAGAAATCATTCTTCACGCAGAGGAGCGTCTTCAGGAATTGGAGTTTCAGCTGTTCGAGGGCTTGCGCGAGCAAGTCGCCGGCTTTGCCGTGCCCATTCAGGAACTGGCGCGGCGAATCGCCGAACTGGACTGTCTGCGCTCGCTGGCCGAGGCGGCAATCGCCGGCGGCTATGTGCGGCCGACCATTGGCGAGGACGGCCGGATTGAAATTATCGAAGGCCGGCATCCCGTGCTTGAAGCCATTCAGAGCGACCCGCCGTTTGTGCCCAACGACACCCATCTGGACAACGACACCTGCCAGATTGCACTGATTACCGGCCCCAACATGGCCGGCAAGTCCACATACATCCGTCAGGTGGCGCTGATCACGCTGATGGCGCACATGGGGTCGTTCGTGCCGGCGCGGCGGGCGGCCATTTCTGTTGTGGATCGCATTTTTACGCGCGTCGGGGCGATGGATCATCTGGCCAAGGGACAAAGCACCTTTCTGGTCGAAATGAGCGAAACGGCCAATATCCTTCACAATGCCACCGACCGCAGTCTGGTGATCCTCGACGAGATCGGCCGCGGCACCAGTACCTACGACGGCCTGAGCATCGCGTGGGCGGTGCTCGAGGCACTGCACAACCGCAAGGGGCGGCGGCCCAAAACCCTGTTTGCCACGCACTATCACGAGTTGGTGGACTTGGAGAATCACCTGCCGCGCCTGAAAAACTTCAACGTGGCGGTGCTGGAGGAAAAAGAGCGGATTGTCTTTCTTTACAAGATCGTGCCCGGCGGCACCGACCGTTCTTACGGCATTTACGCGGCACAGCTGGCGGGCGTGCCGGCCGAGTGTCTTGCGCGGGCGCGGGAAATCCTTTTCGATCTCGAATGCGGCAATACGATCACGATCAAAAGCACCCGGCACAAGCCGTCGCGAACGGTTACCGACGGCTTGATGCAATTGACGTTCTTCGACGGCCTGACGCATCCGGTGCTGGAAAAGTTGCGCAAGCTGGACGTCAACTCGCTGACGCCGGTCGAAGCGCTGAAAATTCTCGATGAGCTGGCGCGGGAGAGCCGGTAGTAAGGGCAAAAATCTCCGCCTCCTATTCAAACCCAATAGTGGATATGACATTTCCGGGGCGCCTATCGGAGACTGCACACAATTGCCGCTTTAAGGGGCGATTAAAGCGAGGCCGCCCACTGAAACGGACGCCGCATCAATCCCCGGCTTCGCGCAAAGAAGTTTTCCGACAATCTCCTATTTTACACGTCCCCCAATTGCGCGTTCTTGATTTGCAGCTTATCCCTCTTGACTCCGTTTTCGACAGACGCTATCCCGTTGTCGGTTTCTGGGATTCCACTCCACTCCAAACGAGGTGAAATGCACGTATGAGCGACCATTCACGCAAACCAGCGGGGGCATCGCGGGCGGTCTGCGGCGGCCCGCGCATGACGCGCCGCGGCTTTCTCAAAGGGGCGACCGGCGCCGCGGCGATCGCCGCCTTTCCGACTATCGTGCCCTCAAGCGTCTTCGGCGCCAGCGCACCCAACAACCGCATCGGCATGGGTCTGATCGGCATGGGCCTGATGATGAACTCGCACCTGAACAAGATGGTGCGGCGCGACGACGTTCAGGTTCTTGCCGTCTGCGACGTGGATCGCGGCCGTCGCGAGAAGGCTAAAAAGCAGGTCGAGGAAGCCTATTCCAAACAGGCCGGCGTCACCTACAAAGGCTGTGCCGCGTATCATGAATTCGAGGAATTGCTGGCCCGCGACGACATTGACGCCGTCGTGATCGCCACACCTGATCACTGGCACGCGCCGATTTCGGTTATGGCCATGCGGCGGGGCAAGGACGTCTATGTCCAAAAGCCCATGACACTCACGATCCGCGAAGGCCGAATCATGAGCGACACGGCGCGCCAGTACGGCCGCATCCTTCAGGTTGGCTCGCAGCAGCGATCCGAGCGCGCCTTCCGCAAGGCGGCTCAGATTGTCCGAAACGGCCTGATCGGCAAGGTTCACACGATCTATACCAATCTTGGCGAGTTCCCGCCGCCCCAGACCCTCCCCGAAGAGCCGATTCCTGAAGGCTTCGACTACGACCGCTGGCTCGGCCCAACGCCGTGGTATCCCTACAATTCGCTGCGCGTCAAGGGCGACTACGGCGGCGGCTGGCGCTGCTTTTGGGACTACGGCTCGCGCAAGAACGGCGATTGGGGCGCCCACCACTTTGACATCATCCAGTGGGCACTCGGCATGGACGACAGCGGTCCGGTCGAGTTTATTCCCAAGGGCTATCAGGGAACGGAATATCAGACGCACATCTATGCCGACGGCTGTAAAGTGCTGCGCAACCATCCCGTGAAAAACGGCCACATGATTCAATTCATCGGCGAAAAGGGCGAAGTGCTCGTCAGCCGCGGCGACAAGTTGGAAACGACACCGCCGGAACTGAAAGATATGGATTTCCACGATCAGGAGACGCTTTCGGATGTCCCCGCCGGTTACAAGGGCATCTGGCTGTATGTTTCCAACCAGCACGAAGACAACTGGATCGAGTGTATTCATGCCCGCAAGCAGCCGATTTGTCCTGCGGAGGTCGGCCATCGCACGGCAACCATCTGCCATCTGTGCGGCATTGCCGAGCGGCTCAAGCGGCCGTTGAAATGGGATCCGGTCAAAGAAGAGATCATCGGCGATCCCGAAGCCAGCCGCTGGATGGACCGTCCCCGAAGAGCGCCGTATGTGTATATTTAGTGAATGGTCCGACTTGTCTGACTCGTCCGACTCGTTCGACCTAAACCATTCAACACAGGAGCAAATAACATGAAAGTCCTAAACCCGTTACAAAAGGTGATGGATAAAGTTTTTGGCTCGCCCAGCGTGGCGGAACGACAAGCCGTCGAGGCACTTATCCCCAAGCTCGCCGACCCCGAAGTCAAAAACCGCTACGCAGCGCAAATGGAATTGCAGGACCTTGCCTCCGACGCCTCGAAGCCCGGAAACTCCCGCAAACGCAAGACGTTGGGCAAGGTGCTCGCAGCCAAAGCCGCCGACGCCAAAGTGCCCCAGCCGGCCCGCGTTTGGATCGTGCGCCAGCTCGAATACATGGGCGGCGATGAGGCCGTGCCGGCGCTGGCCAAATTATTGGGGGACAAGGATGCCGAGTTGGCCGAGTGTGCGCGGCGTGCCCTCGAAAAAAATCCCGCCTCGTCCGCGACTGCTGCACTGCGCAAAGCCTTGGGCAAGGCGACCGATCCCGTGATGAAAATCGGCTTAATCAACTCGCTGGGCGAACGCGGCGATACAAAATCCGTTGCCCTGTTTGCCAAAGAACTCGGCAGCCCCAAAACAGGCCCCACCGCCGCCTTGGCCTTGGGCAAAGTGGCCAACTCTGCAGCGGTCGAAGCACTTTGGCCTGTTCTCAACAAGTTCCCGGAAGCCGGCGAGGCGTTGATCAACGCCGCAGCCGCGTTGAAAGCCAAAGGCAACGCCGAAGCGGCCCGCGCCATCTATGAACGGCTGGCGAAGGAAGCCAAATCGCCCGCCGTGCGGGGTGCCGCAGAAACCGGTCTGGGAAAAGTCCCTGCAGGCAAACCGGCTGCCAAAGCAGCGGGCGGGAAGAAGAAAAAGAAACAGTAAAATTTCCCTGAAAACGTTCGACCGCCGCGGCGGCTCGCTGGTGCTTCATAACTTTGTCATTATCCAGATATTGTCCAATGGTCGGGCGAACCATCCATTGTGACAGGCTGCTTTGATGCCATAACAGTGGAACGTGCATCGGGTTTCCGAATGAGACGGGATGGAGGCGGGGGAGCACCCGACCTGCCATGCTGCGCCGAGGCTGGAAACTTGAGTGCAATGACAAGACTTTATCGCCCCGATCATCGGTTTTCGGGCGATTGGGCCGGGGCCACCTGCACGGGCAACTGGTCGGGTTCGAGGATGAAATAGAGGCGGACCATCTCGGCCGCAGCGTCGCTTGGATATCTGCCGTAAGCGAAATCGCCCCCTGCCTGTCCCGCACCCGCTTGCTGCGCGCCTGCCGTGGAGGGTTGAGCCGCGACTCTGCCCACTGCCGCGCCGGCCAAGCGGCGTTCTTGGCCGTCGGCGATTTGCGCCTGCCCGAGTTCCATTGCCGGCGCCTCTTGCTGCGCCGCGGTGCGTCCGCGCGCAGGCTGCGCCATCTGATCCGAAAACGGGGTGACTTGGCGTGCTTGCGCCGTGAATGAGCGCCGTTGCGCCCCTTCCTGTACTGGACCGTTCACGGCGGATCGGCTCTGGACGTTGCGCGCCATTTGGGTATTGGCAATTGCGGCCTGCTGATTAGGCGGCGGCGATTGGACAAAAAAGTTCGTGAACGGCGAAACGCGGTTGGCCGCCAAGTCCTGTTCGTTCAAGCGCTGAATCGGCGGCGGCGTCTGGACGGTTCGCATCGCAATTGTAGTCTGAACATCCGCCTGTCGGTCCATCGCTTCTTGCGCACGCGCAGGCGTCCAGCGTAAAACTCCCTGTATCTGCGGCGGCGGGGCACTGGCCACGGCCACGAGGCGCTTTTGATGGACGGCGTTTTGAAGCGCCCCACTGTGCGCCCCCGGCACGGTGCACTCGACGAGGATTGCCCGCCGATTGCCCGGTGTAACCACCACGGCCTGCGAGTCGGTAATCCTGCCGCCCCAAGTCTCGATAAACTGAGCGAACGACGTAACAGCGCTTTCGCTGAAGCGATTCCACGCATCATCGGCGCGCGACGGCGCGGCGACCTCGCGTGCGACATCCCATCGAATTTCCTGAATGGTGTTGCGGGCGAGAAACTTCTCGCGCGCAGGAGCCGAAGTCTCGATCTCATACCAATCAAACCATTGAACCGGCGCTGAAACATCTTTGGATTCGATTGCACGTGCGGCTGCAGCAACCTGCGGCTCTGCGGCAGGGACACTCTTTGTTGCACGGGCCTTGGATTTCCTGCCGCCCTCGCCAGCTTTGAAAGCGACCGCGCCGGTGTCTTCTTTCATGCCAAATGCAAATGCCTGAGCTTCAGGAGCGGTCTGAACTGCCTGATCCAGCGGCGGCGCCGAGGCGGCCGCAACCGCCGGCGGTGCGGCGGCAACGGGAGCGGCCGCGGGCGATGGCGGTGCAGCAGGGGTGGGCATCGGTTCGGATGAAAAGGGCATCGCAGTTGCCGCCGGTCGTGCGGCAAAATGTTTGCCTTGGGTCTCAGCCATTTCGATAGCCTTAGCCCCATCGGGCGGAACGGCGACCGGCGGTCCGGGCTTGGCCGTTTCATCCTTTTCTGCAGCACCTTTATCCGGAATGGATCGAAAAGCTTGGACCTCCTCGACTTTCTTTTCGAGCCTTTCCGCTTCCGCCATTCCACCGGCCACATCGGTGGGGAGCGCGGTACCAATGCGCACCGAGTCGGCATCAGCCTCCTTGAGCGCACGCACCGGAGGTTTCTCCGCCTTCCGGGCAGCCTCTTTGGCCGGCTCGAATCGAAACCGTCCGCTAGTTTCCCGATAGACCGTATAGCCGATGGCGGCCACGGCCACAAGGGCGGCGGCTTCGAGGAAGCGCGCGATGCGCCGGCGGTAAAAGGGAATCACCTTTGCCGGACGCGGCGCCGTAGCAGCGGCCCCTCCGGCCGACGCCTCCAGTTCGCTTTGCAGGGCGGCGAGAACATTTCGACGAACGCGTTCCGGGCAACGGCGGCGCGGCAGGCTGGCCAAAAGCGCCTCAAGCCGCCGGTCTTCGGCCGTCGGCGCGTCCCGTTCGCCATTGCCATTGAGCAGGTTGGGTTCGTCAGACATTGCTCGGTTCCGGTATTTCGTGCAAATAGTCGCGGAGAAGGTCCTTGAGAAGCCGTCGCGCGCGAAACAGCCGCGACTTGACCGTGCCCAGCGGCTCTCCCGTTATCTCGGCAATCTCCTCGTAGCTCAGTTCCTCGATAAAACGAAGCACAATCACCTCGCGGAATTCGGGTTCAATCCGCTGCAGCTGGCGCTCGACCATTTCCGCCAGCTCAACGCCCGCAGCAACACGCCGTGGGTCGGGTGCCGAATCGGGAATTACCTCGATGGGGGAGAGGCCTTCGTCCGCGCCGGTTTCGCAGTCATCGAGCGACTGGGTGAGGTCATACCCTTGGCGTTTTCGCCGGCTCCAGAAGTTCTTGACCGTATTGATCGTAATCCGGTGGAGCCATGTCGAGATTTTTGCATCCCCCCGATAGTCTTTGAGGTGCCGGAAAAACGCCAGAAAAACCTCCTGCGAAATGTCGGCGGCATCGTCCTCGTCGCCCACCATGCGATAGGCGACCGAGAAGACCTGATCCTCATAGCGGCGGATCAGGCAGTCGAACGCGGCCAAGTCTCCCTCGCGCGCCCGTTGGATGGCTTGTTGCTCGTCACCGGGATCACATGCGGCGGTGGCGACTGGCTTCATCCGTATCATAAGACAACAGTTACCGAAAAAAGTTCACTGACGCAAGCCGTTTCTGTCAGAAAAGACTTAGCCGCGCGGCAAATTGTTTGCCGCATTTCGGTGCGGGGCGGAAGGACGCCTCCGACGGCGTCCGAAACCCAAATGAATGGCAACGGGAACGTGAAAAGGCTGGACTGAAGCCGCTGCGGTCGGAATGGAACCCGACCCTCCACGGCATCCTATGAATATTCCCCAAAAAAGGTCGAAAGCGTGCATCGTGCGGGATGGGCGGTATATTTTTCGCCTTGACTGCTTTTGCGACACAACTCTAAAACCCGTTTTGGCTATGGGGTTGTTGGAAACAGCGGTATTGATCTTCCGGCATCAAACTGGAATTGCGGCGCAGAACCAACCGCGGGTGTCCACGGCAGCGGTGTTATATATGCCGGCTCAGGGAAGGGGCGGGGATATAGCGTTGCCAGGCGGCCTCAGAGCAGTTCCCCTTCGGAGTCGTGGGTAAATGAACGGGCATTGTCCGCGGATGATCATCGGCGGGGAGCGGGGCGGGGTTGGCAAGACAACCCTCGCTGTGGGCCTTTTGGCCGCATGGCGGCGTCGCAACCGGCTGTGCCGGGCGTATAAAAAGGGTCCGGATTACATAGACAGTGCATGGCTGTCAGCCGCGGCGGGCCATGTGTGCCGCAGTCTCGACACATTTCTGATGGGCGAGGCGGTGGCCATTGCCTCTTTCCGGAAACATGCAATTCCCGACGGTGTCAATCTCATCGAGGGCAATCGCGGGTTGTTCGATGGCGTGGATGCCGACGGCAGTTTTAGCACCGCCGAACTCGCCAAACTGCTCGCCGCACCGGTTGTTCTTGTTATAGATTGTGAGAAACGAACGCGCACGACTGCGGCCGTCGCGCTGGGATGCCGCTTGTTGGATCCTCAGGCGAAGTTGGCCGGCGTAATTCTCAACCGGCTGGGTACGGCGCGGCAGGAACGCGTGGCCCGTCAGGCCGTCGAGCGCGACGCCCAACTTCCAGTGCTGGGCGCCGTGCCCCGCCTGTCCGACCTCGAGTTTTATGAGCGGCGTCTGGGATTGGTCCCGCCGCAGGAACAGGGCCAGCCGGCCGAGGCGGTTCGAGCGGCCGCCGAGGCGGCTGAAAAGTATCTCGATATCGAGGGACTGTGGAAAACGGCATGGCAGGCCGGCGCCTTGCCGTCCGGCATCGCAGAGCGGGCACTGCCGAGCCGGCGAAAACGGGCGGTGGTGCCGTCAACGACACAAAATCGGCAGAGCCTTCCGAGGCCCCCCTCATCGGCTACTTCTTCGATTCGGCCTTCCATTTTTACTATCCGGAAAACCTAGAAGCTCTGGAGCGACAGGGTGCCCGATTGCTTGCGATTGATGCGCAGTCGGCGCCGGCGCTTCCTGAGCGGCTCGACGGCTTGTATATCGGCGGGGGATTCCCGGAAGAGCGGGCGAGGGCGCTGGCGGACAACGCCACGCTGCGGAAGTCGGTCTTGACAGCAGCGGAAAACGGACTGCCTATTTACGCGGAATGCGGCGGCCTAATGTATTTGGGCAATCGCCTGATTACACAAAAGGGAATTTACCCGATGGCCGGCGTCTTCCCATTCTCAACCATCTTGGAGATTTCGCCCCAAGGGCATGGCTACGTAGAGGCTCGGGTCACCGCCGCTCATCCGTTTTTGCCGGCGGGCCGGCGGATTCGGGGACATGAATTTCACTATTCGCGGCCTGTCGAGTGGAAGGACGACGAGATTGTATTCGGGTTGTCGCTCTTGCGGGGAACGGGTTTTGCCCCGGGGCGCGATGGCGTGGTTCGTGGCAATGCATTTGCCACCTATGTCCATATCCACGCATTGGGCGAGCCGCTGTGGGCGCGGTCGTTTGTTGACGCATGTCGAACCTACCGGCAACATTGCCGGTTGGCAACCCCGGAGCCGGCGACGGTGGCGACGACACCGGTTACTGCATGCATCGGTTTGGAAAAACAAAGTCTATTCGGTTTGGGAAAATAGAGTCTATATCGAACGAAAGGAGTCATCGTATGCCAAAGGTTGTACTGGCAGGAATCGAGATGGAGACCGACGAGGACGGTTTCATCACGGATCCCAGCCTCTGGAACGAGGCGGTCGCCGCGGATTTGGCCAAGACCGAACATGTCGAGGTCATGACCGAGGCGCACTGGAAAGTCGTCAACATGATCCGCAATTACTACCTCGAGTTCGGCGTCGCGCCGATGATCCGCAAGCTCTGCAAGGAGACGGGATTCAAGCTGAAGGAAATCTATGACTTGTTCCCGTCGGGTCCGGCCAAAGGCGCTTGCAAAGTGGCGGGGCTGCCCAAGCCCACCGGTTGCGTCTAAAACACACGGAACAAAACGAACAAGAGTGGATGCGCGGACGGGCCGGACAACAGCCCGACCGCCGTCCACTGTGCGCAAGAATCGCGTCCTGAGGCAATGGCCATGAATGCAGAGCCCGGCGGATGGGTGGAGAGGGAGGTGCGGGCGCGGGCCGACACGGTCTGTCGCCGGTGGTTGGACGCGGCACTGGCTGTTTATGGAGATGAGTATAGCCGGCGGGTCAAAGATCAGCCGGATTCGTTCGCCAATCCTGTGGGAATGATTTTGCGGGAAGGTCTGTCGGCGCTGTTCGCCGCACTGGTGGACGGCGCAGAGGGGGAGCGGTGTCGCGCCGCTCTTTTGCCCATCGTGCGCTTGCGCGCCGTGCAGGACATGCCGCCCTCGCAGGCGCTGGCTTTTGTGGCTCAACTGAAACAGGTGGTTCGAGAGGTCTTGCACGACCGCCTTGGACAGTCCGGCGCGGTCGAGGCACTGGCGGCTTTCGACGCGCGAATTGATCAGGCAACCTTGTGGGCCTTTGATGTCTATGCCGAATGCCGGGAGCGCATTTGCGAGCTGCGAATCCGCGAGATGAAACGAAATACCGCGATGCTGTGGAAACGAATGATTCCGGATGCGGAACCGATGCGCTGAAGTTGGGCTGCGCGAGGGCAGCCGTTCAGATGGAGGATTCCAGACATGACCGTTGTGGCGCCGTTACTGGGGGTGCTGGCACTGGCCGCCGTGAGCGCAGTGGGAGCGTGGATCGGCCTGACGACGCTGTTCTGCGTGGTGATTCCGTATGCCGCCATTTTGGTTTTTCTGGTCGGCGTAATCTGGCGCGTTCTTTCGTGGGCGCGGCGCCCGACCCCGTTCAACATCACCACCACCTGCGGCCAGCAGTATTCCCTGCCGTGGATTCAGTCGAGCACGCTGGAGAATCCCCACACGCGGCTTGGGGTGGTCGGCCGCGTGTTGCTGGAAGTGCTTCTGTTTCGCAGCCTGTTCCGGAACGTGAAACATGAATTTGTGTCGCGCGAGAACGCCGCCCCGCGCTTGGCCTACAAAGCCAGTCCGTGGCTGTGGCTGGGGGCTCTGGCTTTTCACTATTCGTTTCTGGTGGTCTTCGTGCGCCATTATCGGTTTTTCTCAGAGCCCACGCCGCGGGTCTTGCAAATTGTTGAAATGTTGGACGGCTTTTTTCAGATCGGCTCGCCGACGATCTTTGTCAGCGGATTTGTGCTGCTGGCGGCGGCAGCCTTTCTCCTGCTCCGCAGACTTCTCCTGCCGCAAGTCCGCTATATCTCGCTGACCACCGATTATTTCCCGCTGTTTCTTGTTATTGGCATCGCCCTGACGGGGGTTTTGATGCGTTATACGGCGTTTCGTACGGACACCGCCGCGGTCAAAAACTTGTGCATCGGGCTGATGCAATTCAAGCCGCCCGCCGCAACGGAACCCATCGGCGCTATTTTCTTTGTGCATCTGACGCTGGTCAGCTGTCTGTTCGCTTATCTTCCCTACAGCAAGCTGTCGCACATGATGGGCGTATGGCTCAGCCCGACGCGCAACCTCATCGGCGCCAGCCGCATGCGCCGCCACATCAACCCGTGGAACTATCCCGTGGCGGTGCATACGTATGAGGAGTATGAGGACGAATGGCGCGATAAAATGAAAGCCGCCGGCATTCCCGTGGACAAGGAGTAATCATGCCCGACATCCAACTGCCCCCACCGGAAGAACTAGCGAAAGTATCCTTTCAGCCACGCCCGCAAGGCTGGATGGACCCGCAGGTGGAGTTCCGCCCCGGCACGTGGAGCTATGCCGGCAAACCGAAGGCGCTCGAAACGGTCGGCATGCCCAATCCGCGCGAGTGGTCGCCGACCGACGCGGACTGGAAACTGCCCGCCAACTGGAAGGAGGTTATTCTGCAGGGCCTGCGCGAGCGGCTCGACAAGTACCGCTCGCTCAAAGTGTTTCTCGATATTTGCGTGCGCTGCGGCGCCTGCGCCGACAAGTGCCACTTCTTTATCGGCTCCGGCGACCCCAAGAATATGCCCGTTCTCCGCGCCGAACTTCTCCGCTCCGTCTATCGCAACGACTTCACGCTGGCCGGCAAACTGCTCGGCCAGATGGTCGGCGCCCGCGAACTCACCATGGACGTTGTCAAGGAGTGGTTCTACTACTTCTACCAATGCACCGAGTGCCGGCGCTGTTCCGTTTTCTGCCCCTATGGCATTGACCAAGCCGAACTGACCATGCTCGGCCGCGAACTTCTGAATCTGGTCGGCATCAACATCAACTGGGTCATGGAGCCGGTGGCCAAATGCTACATGACCGGCAACCACATGGGCATTCCCCCCCATGCGCTGAAGGACAACCTCGAGTTTTTCGCCGACGACATCGAGAACATCACGGGAATCCGCGTGGATATCCCCATCAACAAGAAAGGCGCCGACGTCCTGTTTGTCATTCCCTCGGGCGATGTCATGGCCGACCCCGGCATTTATACCCTGATGGGCTACATGATGGTGCTCCATGAAAGCGGGCTGAACTATACTTGGAGCACGTATGCCTCCGAGGGCGGCAACTTCGGCCTGTTTACCTCCCATGAGATGATCAAACGGCTCAACGCCAAGATCTATGCCGAAGCGAGGCGATTGGGCGTCAAATGGATTTTGGGCGGCGAGTGCGGGCACATGTGGCGCGTCCTGCATCAGTACATGGACACGCTGAACGGGCCGGCCGACTTCCTCGAAGTGCCCGTCTCCCCCATAACCGGCACGCGGTTCGAACATGCGCGCTCGACCAAGATGATTCATATCGCCGAATTCACCGCCGACCTGATTTATCACGGAAAACTGAAACTCGACCCCAGCCGCAACAATGCCTACAAGGTAACCTTCCACGACTCGTGCAACCCAGCGCGCTCGATGGGATTGTTCGAGGAGCCGCGCTATATCCTCCGGAACGTCTGCAACCACTTCTACGAAATGCCGGAGAACACCATCCGCGAACAGACATTTTGCTGCGGCGGAGGGGCCGGGTTGGGCAACGATGAAAACATGGAAATGCGCATGCGCGGCGGTCTGCCCCGCGGCAACGCCGTCCGTTTTGTCCATGAACGGTACGGTGTCAATCTGCTGACGGCCATGTGCGCCATTGACCGCGCCGTGTTGACCACCCTGATGGAATACTGGGTGCCGGAAGTCAAAGTCTCGGGCCTTCATGAATTGGTGGGCAATGCACTGGTGATGACGGGCGAAAAAGAGCGCGAATTGAACCTGCGCAGCGAACCCTTGAACGAAGGCGGCGAGGAAACGTCCGACTAATGCGACCTCTCGTTGCGACCTGCGGAATCGCCGGCGGAAAAGACGGAGCGGGCGGGGGAGTTTTGCCGAAACATAAGTCGAAGTAAAACAAAAGGCCAAGACTTAACCAAACGGATAAACGGGATTATTCCGGATTTGCGCGAGTCCAAATTCTGTTCATTCGGTCATCCTGTCAAAAGCAACACACCCAACATGGGCAAACGGACTGACAGCATGGCCATCAAGCAAAAACAAGCGAGTGAAAACCCATGAGACTCTACAACGGCATGGTCATTGTTCCCGGCTTGCTGATCTTTCTTGCCGCGGTTACGTTCCCCTTCTGGATCGGAAAAGTTCGGGCGGGCGAAATCAAAACCTTCCAGTCGCGGCCCGCCCCTGCCGGCATCACCTGCGTCCTGCCCAAAAAGCAGATGCGCGAGCAGCATATGGCCCTCCTCAAACAATGGCGCGATCAAGTCGTCCGCGAGGGCGACCACACACCGGTGAAACTGGTCAACGGCCAGACGATGGAACTGAGCCTGACCAACGGCTGCATGAAGTGCCATGCCAAAGAAGATTGCGGCCCCTATCGCGCCCATGCCACCTATTGCGTGGACTGCCATGACTACGTCGGTATCCGCGTGGATTGCTGGACGTGCCATATAGACCCCATGCCCCAGATAATGGAGAAGAAATGATGCGCCTCGACCGTCGAGACTTCCTGAAATGTTCCGCCGCCGGTGTGGCAGGACTGGCCGCGGTGCGGGCGGTTTTGCCTGCGTCTGTTTCCCCCGCCGCCGAGGGTCGTTCGGCCGCCGGCTCATCGCAAAAACCAAAACGCTGGGCCATGGTGGTGGACTTGCAGAAATGCTTTGAAGGCAAGGCCAAAGCCTGCGTCAGTGCCTGCCATCAGTGGCACAACGTGCCCGAGTGGCCCGAAGAGCGGCTGGAGGTCAAATGGATTTGGGAAGAAAAATTCAGCCGCTTGTTTCCGGATCAGAGCTTCGAGCACATGCCGGCGACATTGCGCGAGCGGCCGGTGCTGGCGCTGTGCAACCACTGCGCCAATCCGCCGTGTGTGCGCGTCTGTCCAACCAAGGCGACGTTCAAACGGCCCGACGGCATTGTCGCGATGGATATGCACCGGTGCATCGGCTGCCGCTTCTGCATCGCCGCCTGCCCCTATGGTGCACGCAGCTTTAATTGGAAGAATCCGCGTGAGGCCGAGAACCTGAAACACCAGATCAATCTGGAATATCCAACGCGGGCGCGCGGCGTGGTTGAAAAATGCAATTTCTGCGCCGAACGTTTGGCCGCCGGCCTTCAGCCGATTTGCGTCGAGCGCGCCGAAGACGCCGCCTTGATCTTCGGTGATCTCAACGACCCGGCCTCCAAAGTGACTCACGTTCTCGCCGCCGGTTTTGCCATTCGCCGCAAACCCAGTCTGGAGACCGATCCCCAAGTCTATTATCTCATTTCCGCCATGAGGTGAAACCTGTGCTGGAAAAAGCGATTATCGGGAGCAAAAAATACTACGCGTGGCTGGTGCTGGTTCTCGCGGTCGCCGCCGTGGGCTTTTACTTCTATCTCTATCAGCTGGTCACCGGTTCCGAGTCGTCGGGTCTCAGCCGGTCATTCCCTTGGGGCGTTCTGATTGCCAACTATACGTTTATGGTCGGCGTGGCTGCGTCGGCAGTCATGGTGGTTTTGCCGTACTATCTGCACAACTACAAACAGTTTGGCCGCATTACCGTGTTGGGCGAATTTACGGCTGTCGCGGCCGTGGCCACAGCGATCCTTTTCATCATGGCCGACATTGGGCGGCCCGAGCGCGCATTTAATCTCGCACTCTATCCCACGCCGCGTTCGCCCTTCTTTTGGAACATGGTCCTGCTGGGCGGCTACATGATGATCAACCTCGTGGTGGGATGGTTTGCCCTCGACGCCGAGCGCAACAGTGTTCCCGCGCCGCAGTGGGTGCGCATTCTCTCTTATATCTCGATTCCATGGGCGGTAAGCATTCACACCATGACGTCCTTTGTTTATTCGGGTCTTGCGGCGCGGCCGTTCTGGCACACGGCGATCATGGGGCCGCGGTTTCTGGCCACGGCGTTTGCAGCAGGACCGGCTTTGCTCATTGTCCTGTGCATGATTGTGCGGCGGATTTCGGCCTTCGACCCCGGCCGCGAAACCATTCAGAAGCTTGCCATCATTGTCTGCTACGCCATGATCGTCAACATCTTCTTCATCCTGATGGAAGTGTTCTCAGCCTTCTACAGCGGGATGCATAGCCATGCTGCACCGATCAAATACCTCTGGGTCGGCGTCGAAGGCCACCGCTCGATGGTCCCTTACATGTGGGCGTCCGCCCTGATGGGCGTGCTGGGCGTGCTCCTGCTGCTGATTCCGCGCTATCGCCTGCAGGAATCTTGGCTGGCGCTTGCTTGTGTGTTGATTTTTATTTCAACGTGGATTGACAAGGGGATGTGCCTGATCGCCGGCGGTCTGGCACCAACGCCCTTCGAGACCTTTTCGGATTACGCCCCGACCGCTCAGGAAACCGTAATCACCATCGGTGTGTATG
>JAOAGV010000104.1 GCA_026415575.1 Candidatus Sumerlaeia bacterium | reverse complement strand
TTCCAAAAACCCTTCCGTATGGACCCGTGCGCCAGGCCGGGAGCCGAAGTCCTGATACATGCGCCCAAACCCGCCGTCGCCGCTCATGAATGCGCGGACGATGTCCCATGTCAGCGGCGTGGGCGCCCGGAGTGTCTCGCCCAGATTGTGAACGACCCACACGCGGCGCGAACCGGCGGCCCGTTTGGCCAGTCGTTCGATTTCCGCCACGCGGAGAGTGCGAATCTCGCGGGCAATCTCAAGTTTCTGAATCGGCCGTGCCTGAAGCAGGGCAAACTTTCCGTCGGCCCAGCCCCATTCCACGTCCACAGGATGGCCGAAGAGCGTTTCGACGCGGCGGGCGAGGGCGGCAAGTTCGGCAACCTGCTGCGGTGCGAGGCAGGCTTTTTCTCCCGTGTGCGTCTCCTTGATCGCGAACGACTGTGCGTCCACCACAAACCGGTCGGGCGAAACTTTGCCGGATACAACCGCCTCGCCTAGTCCCGGCGCCGCCTCGATGATCATTTCGCCTGCTTGCGGGTGCGCAGGATTTGCCGTGAACACCACGCCGGAAACCTGCGAGGGAAACATCGCCTGCACCGTAACGGCGGTGCCGTGCAATCCGCGGAGGTCGTGGTGTTTCCGATAGGCGACAGCGCGGTCGGAGTTCCACGACCGGAAAACCGCCTCGATGCATTCGATCAGTTGTTGGAAGGGATTGGTCGGAAATGCGCGTCCGGTCTTGGTTTCGTAGCCAGACTGAAAGCGGCGGGCCAGCGTTTCGTTTTCGACGGCGTCGAACTCCGCGGGACTGTGGCATAGTTCGGCGGCCAGACCTTCTTCGATCGCATCAAATTCGGCCCGCGCAATTCCCGCAACCACCTGCGCAAAACCTGCGATAAAGTCCGCATAGAGCCGCCAGAAAGTGCCAAGGGGGGCAACCAACGAGAGCGCCAAGTCCGGCGTCAGACCGCAATTCAGAATGGTCGCCATCATCCCCGGCATCGAGACCGCCGCGCCGGAGCGCACGGAAACAAGCAAGGGCTTTGGCCCGCGGCCGAATGTACAACCCGTAATCTTTTCCAGCCGCAACAGATTTGCCCGAACCGCATCGTGAAGCCCATCGGGCCAAATCCCGCCGCATTCCAAAAAACGGCGGCAACACTGGCTTGCAATGATGAAGCCCGGCGGCACGGGCAGTCCCGCGCGGCTCATGACAACCAAGCTCGCCCCTTTGCCGCCGAACATCTCCGCGTCTGCGGGTTGCGCGGCGGCCGCGGCAGGATCGCCGAAGAAAAAAATACAGGAGTCGAGCGCCGGAGTTTCAGTCATGCAAAAGTCGGCTATGGTTTCGCCGCATAGAGATGGAACTCGCAAAGCGTCGGACCCTCGGTGGCATTGAGAATGTTCAACCGCACGACTTGCGCTGTGACCGGCGGAAACGACAGCATTTTCCGGTCGCCGATGGTGTCGCCGCCGGCAAAGCGAATCCACTGGTCGCCCTTTTTGTATTGCAGTTCAAACTTTCGCACGCGGTTGTATTCCTCGACAATTCGTGCACGGTCAAACGTTGCCTCCGCGCCGAGGTCCACTTCAAGCCATGCCTGCCGGACGCCACGGTCGGTGGCCCAGCGTGTGTGGGGATCGCCGTCCACGGCGGCTTGCGGGCCGTAGTGCCAGAAATCTTTTTGATACACGTTCGAGGCCGTGGCCGTCTTGCCGGTGGTTAGGGACTTCCACTCGCCCGCCACTGGCGCAAGGTCCATCGCCGAACCGTCCAGTTCCAACACGACGATGGTATCTATGTCCTGCCGGTCGTTTTCAGGGACGGAAATCTCGATGCCGTCGCGGGTTTGCTTCACCTCGGCCGTTCCCCCCGTCAACACCGAGTGGCGGACGACCTTTCTGGGAATCGCAGGCAGTGTAATGTTTCCCCCGCCGTAATTCCAATCCAAGATATGCACATAAACCTTGTTGCCCTTGCGCGTCGAAACGCCCCACGGGGCGGGCACAAACGGCCCGCCGCGCGTGCCGTAGATGCTCTCGCCATATTTTTTGAGCCACGCGCCCATTTCCTTCAGCCGTTCGACCTGACGCGGCTCGATCTCGCCCGTCGGCATCGGCCCGACGTTGAACAGCAGATTGCCGTCGCCGCCGACCACCTGCACCAATGTCTGAAGACACTGCTTCAGCGACTTCATCTCGTCATTGGGTTTCCAGGCCCACTGGCGGCAAATGGTGATGCAACTTTCCCACGCGCGGTCGAACTGCGCTTTGCCGATTCGCTGCTCGGGCGTGTCGTGGTCGGCGGGCAGTCCCGCGCGGTTGTTGATAATGACACCGGGCTGGAGCGTGCGGATCATCGTGATCAAACGCGTGCTATCCCAGTCCTCCGGTTTGCCGCCGAGACCGTCGAACCAAATAATATCAATCTTGCCGTAGTTCGTACACAGTTCGCGCAGCTGGCCGTGCAGGTACTCGATATAGCGCGCGTGGTTCTCCGTGCGATAGTCCGGATGATACCAGTCGGGCTGCGAGTAATACCAGCCCACCTTGAGACCGGCCTCGTGGCAGGCATTGGCAATTTCGCGGCAGACATCGCGCCCGAAGGGCGAGTGCATGATAGTGTAAGTGGTCAACTTGCTGTCGAACTCGCAGAATCCGTCGTGGTGTTTGGACGTAAAGACCAGATACTTCATGCCGGCGGCTTGGGCAATTCTGACCCATTCGCGCGCATCAAATTTCGTCGGATTGAATTGTTTGTATAGGTTGTCATATTCCGCCGCCGGAATCTCTCCGGGGCGCCCGCCCGGACGCCCCCGCCGTTCGCCGTCGCGCGACCAGCCGATCTCCGTCCCTTTCAGACTGACGGGCCCCCAGTGGATGAACAACCCGAATTTGGCATCGCGCCACCAATGCATCTCCTCGGGCGTGGCCTGCAAGCGCGCGGGCGTTTGGGCGTTGTCGCCCGCCATCGCTCCGCCGCACAAGACCAGCACCACCAGGACCACCCATACCGGCATTCGCAGGATGTTGTGCATTGCTTATTCCTCCTTGCATCATTGCAGATTTGTATCTCACACAGGCCGGAGTTTATCCATTCAAGACTCAATGTCCTATTCATCGCCATTGATTTTCAACTTCAAATCCCACTTTGACGCAGGTTCAATGGCTATTGCCTCGGCGCCAGCTTGCGGTAGTAAATCCAGTCCACGCCGGCGTTGTATCCCGGCTCGGTGGTCTCGGTAATGCGCGAGCCCGGATCGCGCCCCAGACACACCAGACGCAGGCGGTGTTCGCCGCGTGTCAGATCGAGCGAGCCAAGGTTCTCCGGCCTCACGCCGGCCCACGGGCTGAATAGATTAATCCATTTCATTTTCCGCCCGTCCAGCCGGAGTTCATAGACGCCGCAATCCCAGCGCCGGAGCAAACCGACTTTGACCACATAGCGCCCGTCTTCGGGAATGTGGAACGGCACCTCGACCCACGCCTTGCCGTCCGGCGGTGTGAACAGCAAGAGCGCGCCGTCGGAATACGAGGGGTCTTTGGCCACCTCGAATTCCGCCGGCGAACAGCTCAATCGCTTCAGGCACATCTCGCTTTCAGCTTCAATCGTAATGCCCTGCACGATCCGTTCTTCCGCCGGCGGCATCTCGAAAAACCGCTTGGCCGGTCCGCGCTGATACCAAAACGCCACCGAAGAGTAATGGTCGGGGCGCTCGCCAAACGGCGTTTTCAATTCCGTATTGGACGCCAGCACGAACCCCTTGTGCTCGACCGTGACACGGAGCGATTTGCGAAAGCGCACGGGGTCGGCGATATGCCATCGGTAGGCCGTACAGCGGTCGTCGGGTAGTGTGCCTTCCCAAACCGTGACGCCATAGAAGGGGGTGAGCGACGGGCGGAATCCCCACGCATCGCCGATATAGTCCTCGGTGCCGGTGCCGCGCAGCTGTGGCTCGACGGCCCCGTCAATGTAAAAACGATCGTCGCCTTCGCCGAACCAGCCGGCGTCGTCGAACTGCACCGAGAGCACCGTGCCGACATACAGGCCGTCGCCTTCGCCGTCGAAGATTAGATAGTCGCGGCCGCTGCGGGCGGGAAACTCCTGCCGGTATTGCGCGTGGAAATACATCGTGTCGGCGGGCAGGCTTGGCAGTTTCTGCCAGTCCACCTGCCAGTAGAGGGCGTTGACGCGCTTGTCGGGCGAGTCGTTGGTGACTGTTACGCGGGCGGATTTGCGAAACGGCATGGGCCAATAGCAGTTGCGGGCGCGGCCTTCGGCAGTCACGACCACGGGCAGCGAGTTGACATTGGCGTCGAGGCCGTTGCCGACGGCAAAAAAGTCGCCCAGCGGAGCTTCGACACTGGGTGACGTCTCGCCGTCCCAGTAGATGCGCAGGGTCAGCGAGCGCGGATAGAATTTGTCCTCCGCATTGACGGTGAACCACAGATGCGTGATCCGTCCGGGGCCTTCGAGGTTGGCAACGGTGATGGTCTTTCCCGGAAGGATGACCTGCGCGTCGTGATTGCCGTTGCGCCAGTTTCGGTCGGCGCTCGATGTGCGGCGGGCTTCAAAGCGGCCGGGCCGTTCGAGCGATTCGAGCAGAGGCCGGTGGGAGCGCCCCCAATGCGTTTGCGGGCCGAAGCACGAGGCGGCAACGGCGCATACAAGCGTCCACAGCGGCAAAAGGATGTGGTGCCTCATGCAGCGCTTTGCTCCTGCGGCCGGTTGACCACGATTGGAGCCGCCGGCGGGAAGGCTGTTGCGACACACGCCCCCCGTCGGCGGCTGAGGTGTGGGGCGTTACGCGGCTTTAGCTTTCTTCGCGCCCGCTTTCTTGGCCGGTTGTTTGGCACCTTTTTCCGATGGGGCTTTCGGCGTCAGTTCGACAGCGCGCGTGTCGTCCTTGTAGTAGGCGCGCAGCCGCTCCAGCTCCGCCTTCATTTCCTTGACCGCGTCGGCGTAAGCCGGATCCGCATAGACGCTCTTCAACTCATCGGGGTCCTTCTTCAGATCGAACAATTCCCACTCGTTGATGGTGTAGTAATGGATGAGTTTGTAGTCTTTCGTGCGAACGCCGCAATGGGGGCGGACGCGGTGAGCCGTCGGATATTCATAATAGTGATAATAGACGGACTTGCGCCAGTCGGCCGGGGTTTCGCCGCGCAGGATCGGCCGATAGCTGCGCCCATGCATGTCGGGCGGAATCGGCAGGCCGCAATAGTCGAGGATCGTGGGCGCATGGTCGCAATTGATGATAAATTCGTCGCAGACCGATCCCGGCTTGATTTCCGCCGGATAGCGCACCAACAGCGGCACGCGGAGCGACTCTTCATACATAAACCGTTTGTCAAACCAGCCGTGGTCGCCGAGGAAGAAACCGTTGTCCGACGTGTAAATAATCACCGTGTTGTCGAGCTGGCCAATGCTCTTGAGAAAGTCCAACATGCGGCCTACATTATCATCCACCGAGGCAACAACCCGCAGATAGTCTTTGATGTAGCGCTGGTAGTTGTACTTCTTGATCGCCTCGGGCGACATCCCCGGTTTGTGCTCTTTGACATAATCGGGCATGTCAGCAATTCGCATATCGGCGTGAGCGGCGGCCGAGGCACGGTTGGCATAGTCGTCGTTGAACGTGTTCGGTTCGGGAATATCCTTGTCCTTGAACAGATCGGCATGCTTGGCGTCGGGCGACCATTCGCGGTGCGGCGCCTTGTGGTGATACAGCAGGCAGAACGGCTGGTTCTGGTTCTTCTTGATAAACTCCATCGAGAGATCGGTGATGATGTCGGTCACATAGCCTTGGTGCACCTTCTTCTCGCCCATCTCGATCAGCACTGGATTGTGATAAATGCCCTGGCCGGGCAGGATGTTCCAGTAGTCGAAGCCGGTCGGGTCGCTGGCCAGATGCCACTTGCCGACGATGCCCGTCTTGTAGCCGGCCTGCTGGAGGATTTTCGGAAAGGTTTGCTGCGAGCCGTCGAACCGCTGGGTCGGACCGTTGTCCAAAACGCCGTTGGCGTGGCTGTATTTGCCCGTTAGGAGCGTGGCGCGGCTGGGGGCGCACAGCGAGTTGGTCACAAAGGCATTGGTGAAGCGCATGCCTTCGTTGCCGATGCGGTCGAGATTCGGCGTCTTGTTGATGGTGCTCCCGTAGCAGCTGAGAGCATGGGCGGCATGATCGTCAGTCATGATGTAGAGGATGTTCGGACGCTTGCCGCCTTGGGCGGCAAATGAAAGGCCCAACTGGCCGGCTGCGGCCAGACCTCCAAGGCCTTGGAGAACTTGCCTCCGGGTAATGCGCGATGCAGACATGGCACTGCCTCCTGATGCAGAATGCGATTGGGTAATTGCGACGGTACGCTGCCTTGCCGGTGCCTTGCGTTTCGCCCTGACAACCGACAACACGCAAAGCCGGCACGAGCAGCGGGCAATTGCACTGTGGCAAACGGCATTTCCTGCCGTCAAGCAATTGTGAGCACAATATGACAGTCCGGGTGCATTTCCCAAAATTGGGAGAGGGTTGCCGCGAGCGCAAGCAAGACCGCCGCGGGATGCGGGATAATTTTCCCCAATCGCTTTGGAGTGCGGCAGCCATGCTGCCGCTTTCGTAAAAGCGTCCGTCGTCAGACATAGCGTTGGTGTTACGGAAAGGACTCACGTTTGGCGGGTTTGAACTTGGCAAAAAAGAAAGCGGCAGCATGGCTGCCGCAATCCAAAGGGGACACCGATTTTTGTATAGTGACAAGGGTGCTGTCTCAGGCCAATTCCTTTTGCTGTTCGGGTCAAAAGAAACACAGCATAATCGAAAGACCTTCTTGCGATTTCGGGAGAAACCCCCGCGGCAGCGGGTACGGTCAGATTATGCTTGTGTTTTCCGGTCGTCTGGCAGGAAACTTTTATCTGCTATGAGTCGAACGACGAAAGGTTGTCCAATATGAATCCGTCTCATCGTATGCATAGCGTTGCCGAACCACACAGAGTAGGCTTTGGGGCAGACAGTTCGCGGCTCGGCCGCCTGCTTTTGCCTGTCTTCCGCCGGTTGTCCGGTTCGGTTTTCCTCGCAGGACTGTCCGCGCTGGTTGTGCTCATTCTTCTGACCGCGTGCAGCGCACCCAGCGGGGGCGGTTGAGGCCGCTGACCTGCGCAGTCTCGTGCAGACTGCATCTGCCACAGCCCGCAAATTCCGCCGCGTGCCGGCGGCTGAATCGGATGATCCTTCGTGCGCATTGCCCTGATCTATCCCGCAACCGCTTTTGATCACCGCTACCATGTCGAGTCGCTTCCAATCGGGCTGCTGTATCTGGCGGCGGTGGCGCGGGAATGCGCAAATGCCAAAGTCGAGGTGTTCGACTCGCGCCACGGCCCCGCCGCTCCCCCGCCGGAACGCCTTGCTGACTATGACCTCATTGGCTTTACGGCCATGAGCATGCAAATTTCGACTGCGCTGCGTCTGGCGCACCGTATCCGCCGCGCCGGCTATGCCGGCCCGATTGTCTTCGGCGGCCCCCATGCCAGCGTGGCTCCGGAGCATCTGCGCGAGCAGGCAGTGGCCGACGCAATCTTTATCGGCGAGGCGGAAGACTCCTTTCGCGAATATCTTCGCTATCTCGAAGGGAAACCCCACCGGCTCGAGCGCGTATGGATTCGCAGCGCGAACGGGCATTGGACGTTTCATCCGGGCGATACGTTCATCGCCGACCTCGATTCGCTGCCCTTCCCCGACCGCTCGCACTACGGCGACGTTGTGCGGCGCGTGCGCACCATCAACATGACCACGACGCGGGGTTGTCCCTTCCTGTGCAACTATTGCCAGCCGACCAAGCATATTCTGTTCGGCAAGAAAGTGCGGCGGCGCAGCGTGGACAACATCCTCGCGGAAGTGCGCGATGCCCTCGAACGCTTCGGCATCCGCTCGTTTTCCATTGACGACGATACCTTCACCTTCGACCGGAAAACCGTGTTGGACTTGTGCGCGCGGCTCCGCCCCCTCGGACTGGAATGGTCCTGCCAAAGCCGCAGCGACATAGACCGCGAGACACTCGAAGCAATGCGCGACAGCGGCTGCCGCCTGATGTTTGTCGGGGCCGAAAGCGGCTCGCAGCGCATGCTCGAACTCATGAACAAAAAGAACACCGTCGAGGCCAACGCCCGATTCATCCTAACCTGCCGCGAACTGGGCATCCGCACGTGGTGCAACGTGATGGTCGGCTATCCGGGCGAAACCCGCGACGACCTCGAAGCCTCGCTGCGCTTTGTTTTTCAGACCCGCCCCGACCGCGTTTGCACCACACAAGTTACGCCCTTCCCCGGCACTTGGCTGTGGGAGAACCACCGCAACGATCTCATCGTGCAGGACTGGGATCGTATGGCGCGGCATATCCGGCGGCCCAAGTTCCGGTCCATGCGGCCGATGCAGCGGACCTTGGACTACTACGCGGCGCTGATGCAGAAGGAATTTGGCGAACCGCTGCAGGCCGACTTGCTTTTGCGCGCCCCGCTGGCCCATTTTCTGGCGCGCCGCCGGCCCTTTCTGCTCCGCATGTTGTCCGAGCGTGCGCGGCCTCTCTATCGCTTTCTTCTACGCAAGGCGCAACGATATTTGACCGAACTTGAAACGGCGGTTGCGCAGGTTCAAGCGGGCGACATGGAACAAGGTATCGCCCGCCTCGAGGCGCTGCACCGGCGCTATCCGCGGGAAACCGGGCCGCTGGGGCATTTGGGGTGGATTTACCTGACAACAGGCCGGCCGGAAAAAGCCGCAGCGTGCTATGTGCTACTGCTGGAGATCACTCCCGACGACGCCGAAGCGCGTAGGCTGCTTAACCAAGCGCGCCAAGAGCTGGAAACAAAGCAGCAGGCCACATCGCCTTTGCCAAGGTAGTCTTCACGCTCCGCGCGGAAACAGGCGCTTGGTCAAACCTTTGGCATCACATAGGCAATAACAAGGGCGGCGGACTCGATCTTTTTGATTGCGCTCCGTCCAAGACCATCGAAGGACAATAATCCATGGATGCATGAGGACACTTTCGACCACTTCAGTGGGAGCGACCTTTCAATGGCGGAACCACATCGGCTCTACTCGGAGCAACCAATCGAGCAATCGGGCGAAACAGTCGTGCTTGGCCGCGACGAGAGCCATCACGGACTGCATGTGCTGCGGCTTCGGCGCGGCGACGAAGTTTGGGTGTTCGACGCCGACGGACGGCAGTTTGCCGCGACGGTCGAAAACACCGGTCGCAAGCAGATGACCGTTCGTCTCGGCCGGCCGGTGGCCCCGGCGCCCGAACCGCCCGTTCCTCTTTCGCTGTATCTGGCTTTGGCCAAAGGGCCGGCCTTCGACCATGTGCTGATGCGCGCAGTCGAACTTGGCGCTGCGGAGATTGTCCCGTTTGCAGCCGGGCGGAGCGTGGCACGGGTCGGCGGCGACTGCGCAAACAAAATTAGGCGCTGGCAGCAAATTCTTCTGGCAGCCACCAAGCAGTGCGGCCGGGCGCGATTGACAGCGATCGGCATGCCCGTGGCCTTTGAGGAAGCGGTGCGGCGGCCGGCGGAATCGGCGCTGCGGTTGTGCTGCGCGCCGGCGAAGACCGCATCGAAACTCAGCGTTGCGCTGCAAGAAGCCGATTGTTCTTCCGCCGCCGCCATTGCCGTTATGATTGGCCCCGAGGGCGGCTTGACGGATTCCGAGGTCGCCCTTGCCGCCCGCCATGGCTGGAAGCCTGTCTCGCTTGGACCTCGGACACTTCGCGTCGAAACAGCGGCAACGGCGGCTTTGACAATGGCATTGGCATTTTTGGGGGAGTTGTAACGAGGAGAACCGGTCCGGAAGGCTCGGCAGAAGATTCCCAAAATCAAAATCCCTTATTAGGCGCTGCCTTGTCGGATGGTTCATCAGTCAAGGCCGATCCCCCCGCCTTGACGGCCGCAAATCTTTCATCCTGACAATCTTGTATATCCTGTCAGGGATCCTTTTCAGCTCTCGTCTTTATAGTCGGCCAAGAAGGCTTTGAAGATGTCCGCCGGCGTTTTGGCAAACATGACTGTGCGGCGGAAACCCTTGTTTTGGAAGCGTTGCATGAGACTGGCGAGGAACTTGAGATACTCGCCGCGCGAATGCTTGTCCGACGCCGCAATCATCACGACAATGCGGACAGGTTTATCGTCCAAGGCCCCGAAGTCAATTCCCTTGTGGCTGCGTCCAACGGCCATGACCCAGTTCGTCACTTCGGGAATCATGGCATGGGGAATGGCCACGCCAATGCCGATGCCCGTCGAAAGCAGCTGCTCGCGCTCGAGAATGGCCCGAAGCAGCGCATCCTTGTCCAGCACACAATCCGACCGTTCGGCCAGCACGGCCACCAACTCGCTCAATGCTCCTTCTTTGGTTTCCGACTTAAGATCAATGATTCGGTCGGCGGACAAAACCTCACCCAATTCCGGCATGGTGTTTCCTTTCGCGTGGGAAAAATGGAATCCCGCACGGGAGACTTTTTCGCAAACTCATTGCGGGACTATGGCCGCACGGGCCGGAATGTGACAAGCCTTTTCTTGCAACCTCCCCGCGTGCGGGCATCTTGGGATGCGCGGCGGCCGTTGCGCGAAAGTGACTTGACAGGCGGCCGCGGATGGATTCCAATCCTTTTGTTGTTTCTGCACCGGTGCCCGTAGACAGGGCGCCTTTTTCGGGGCTGATGTAGCTCAGCAGGTAGAGCAGCTCACTCGTAATGAGCAGGTCGGGAGTTCGAGTCTCCCCATCAGCTCCAGTAAAATCAACAATCCACAAGGCCGCGTGGTTCCGCCCTCGCGGCTGTTTTGTTTTAGAGACTTGGCAAAAAGCTACAAGGTCATTCGATTCGACGTCCGCTTTGGACTGCGGCAGACCTGCTGCCGCTTTTTGCTTCGCCAACTTCAAACCCGCCAAGCGTGGGGTCTTTCCACAGCACCGACGCTTTGTCTGACAACGGACGCTATCAGCAAAGCGGGAGCATGGCTGCCGCACTCCAAAGCCCTTGGGTGAATTTTTCCGGCATCGGGCGGCCGTCTTCCTTGCGCTCGCGGGAACATTCTCCCGATTTCGGGAGATGCACCCCGAACGGGGCCGCTCTCGGTTTTGGTCTTGCGAAGGCGGCGACGTTGTGGTGCGCTCAAGGTCACTGGATTTGGGGAAGCAAAGCCATATTTTTTCAGCAAATACCTGCCGGAGCATGAAAAAACGAATCATCATTCTGGGTTCAACCGGTTCGATCGGCACACAGACGCTCGATGTCATTTCGCAGTATTCGGAGCGGTTTGCGGTGGTCGGGCTTTCGACGCTGGGCCACGGCGAGAGTTTTCTGCGGCAGATTGAAACTTTTTCGCCGGCGGTCGTGGCCGTCAGCGATGAGGAGACTGCCGCCGTCGTGCGCGCACAAGCGGATTTGCGCCGCACCGCCCTGCTGGCGGGTCCGGATGCAATGACCCAAATGATCGCGGAATGGGAATGCGACCTTGTGGTGGCGGCGACATCGGGTTCGGCGGGGCTTTGTCCGACGCTCGAAGCAATCCGCCGCGGGTGCAACATCGCTCTGGCGAACAAGGAGACGCTGGTCAAGGCAGGGCAACTGGTCATGGCGCTGGCGCGCGAGAAGGGCGTGCACATTCTGCCGATTGACAGCGAACACAACGCCATTTTTCAATGTCTGGCGGGCCAGCGCGCACAGGATGTGCGGCGGATTTTGATCACGTGCAGCGGCGGCCCGTTCCTTAATCACACGCGCGAGCAAATGGAGCGGGCAACGGTGGCCGATGCGCTGGCGCATCCGCGCTGGCGCATGGGGCCGAAGATTACCGTGGATTCGGCCACGCTGATGAACAAAGGACTCGAGGTCATCGAGGGACATCATTTGTTCGGTCTCGACATAGACCGGATTGAGGTAATCATTCATCCGGAAAGTATCGTTCATTCGATGGTGGAGTTTGTGGACGGGTCGGTGCTGGCTCAGCTGGGGCCGACCGATATGCGGCTGCCCATTTTGAACTGTCTGGCCTGGCCCGAGCGGCTGCCGAGCACCATGGAGCCGCTGGATTTGTGCGAGGTTGGGCGGCTGACGTTTCGCGAGCCGGACGAGGAGCGTTTTCCCGCTCTGGGTTATGCGCGCGAGGCGGCACGGCGCGGAGGCACGCTGCCGGCGGTGCTCAATGCCGCCAACGAGGTTGCCGTGCGGTGTTTTCTGGACGAGCGGATCAGCTTCGGTGATATTGCGCGCTTGATTCGCCGCGTCATGGACGGCCATCAGACCATTTCCAATCCGACGCTCGAACAAATCGAAGAATCCGATCAAGAGGCCCGGCGGCGGGCCGAGGAGTATGCTCTTGCCCGGTAATCTTATGGAAATCGTTCAATACGGCATCACGCAATACGTCTGGCCGGTTCTGGCTGTGGTCATCACGTTTGGTCTGGCGGTGTTGATGCATGAGTTCGGCCATTTCATCGCGGCCCGCATGTCCGGCGTTCACGTCAGCATTTTTTCGATCGGCTTCGGAAAGAAGCTGTGGAGCATCACGCGCAAAGGGACGGAATACAAGATTTGCGCGATTCCGGTCGGCGGCTATGTCAAGTTGCGCGGGATGCTGTCGAAGGAAGCCGAAAAGTTTTTCGAGGGCGAAGACGAACCCCAAAAGGGCGAAGGCGGCACGAGTGCGCCGGCGGCCGCCGCGGCACCCGCGGAAGGCGCGCCGGCCGTGGAAAGCACGGGGCTTAATTTTGCGCGCGAGGCCATCGAAGACACCGCGGCCCTGCGCAACAAACCATGGATTCTCCGCGTCTTTGTGTTCGCTTCCGGCTGCGGATTCAACTATCTGGTGGCGGCTCTGGCGTTTGTGGCAATCGCTTGGATCGGCACCGAGGTGGACTGTCCGTTGCCGTCGGTGGTGGGGCGCGTGCGCGAAGGCTCGGAAATCTACGAGGCGGGACTCCGGCGCGGCGACCGCATCGTGCAGTTCGACGGCCGGCCGGTCAGCACATGGGGCCGGACCGGGGAAGACGAACCGCCGGGAGTCCTTGACATTCTGGACGAAATTTACACCGAAGCGACTACACGCCCGATCACCTGTGTGGTAGTTCGATTGGAAGACGGCCTCGAAGCCACGCACACCCTGACCCTGCCGTGCGCGGAGACCATAGCCCGGGCGTGGTCAAAAAAGGGGACGGCCGATTTCGGCCCGATGATCGCGCCGGCTTACATCCGCGATGTGCTGGCGTTCACGCCGGCCCACAAGGCGGGAATCAAAGTCGGTGACATTGTCGAGGCCATTGACGGCAAACCGATTCGCGACTGGGACGAAATGATGGACATTGTAATGGCCTCAACGGGCCGGCCGCTGCTCTTTACGCTCCGGCGCGGCGATGCCCTGACCTCGCTGACCGTGACGCCGCGCGAGAACACCACGCCCGGACGCGAAGGTACAGGGATGATCGGCGTCGTGTCGGGCAATGCCGCCCGGCAGTGGAAATCGCTCCCGTTTTTTGCTGCAGTGGCTTACGGCTTTCGTATGGCGCGCCAGACCACCGGCGACATTGCCGTGGGGACTCTGGGCATTTTCAAGCGGTTCCGTCTGCGCGAGATGAAAGACAACATGGCGGGGCCGTTGGGGATTTTCAGCATCACTTTTATTCAAGCGCGCAAGGGCTGGGAGTTCTTCCTCTACACCATGGCATTTCTCAACATCGCCCTGCTTGTCTTGAACATCCTGCCAATTCCGGTGCTCGACGGCGGACACATTCTGATCACCACGATCGAGTCGGTCATCCGCCTGTCTCTTATACACATCT
>JAOAGV010000103.1 GCA_026415575.1 Candidatus Sumerlaeia bacterium | reverse complement strand
GAACAGACCCGCCGCACGCCCGACCGGATCGCTCTGCTCCGCCGCTTCATACGGCCCATACCAGTCCCAGCACCATTCCTCGACGTTGCCATGCATGTCGAAAAGCCCCCAAGGGTTCGGCGCGAATTGTCCCACGCGCAGCGAGACGTTTGTGTCATATTCCTGACTGTAGCGCAGCGCCTGTTTTTCAATGATTTCTTTGGGCAGCGCATCGCCCGTCCAGAAGGGCGTTGTGGTTCCCGCGCGGCACGCATATTCCCATTCTGCCTCGGTCGGCAAACGATAGGGCTTTCCTTCCTTTTTCGAGAGCCACTGGCAAAACGCGACCGCCTCGTGCCAGCTGACAAAAATCACCGCCTCGTCGTCGCCGGACGAAAACCCCCGCTTGCCGCGCAGGGCCTTGTGTTCCGGCGCAAACTGCTCATATTGCGCGTTGGTGACCTCAGTCGCCGACAGATAAAAAGGCTTCGTGATGTGAACCGTGTGCACGGGAATCTCATCCCAGTCCGTGTGGGTGGTTGAATCCAGCCACGATTCCGCCGAAGGCCGGTCGAGCGGTTTCACGCGCTCCCATCCCGCCCCGCGCTCCTGACCCATTTTGAACGATCCCGGTTCGATGCGCACCATTTTCATGCCGAGGGAATTGACGAAGGATGCGGACTCCGCGCTCTTTGCCTCCGCACCCTGCGTTGCAATAAGGCCTGCCAACAACAATCGCGCAACTAACGGCAACAGCCTTCTCATGGTCTTTCCACTCCTCTCCTGAATACATGCGGCGCGATCTACTTACCGCTATCTTCGCGCCCAGCGACGTGGTGGGTGAACAAATCCCGCAATTTCTCGACCGTAAAGTCCGGCGATTTGCACAGATCTATGATCTTCCTTTCGGCCGCCTCCAATTTCTTTACCGCCGCGGGAATCTCCTTCACGATGTCCTGCGGCACCACCACGACGCCGTGCTGGTCGGCGTGAATCAGATCGCCGGGGCGGATCCAGACGCCGCCGACTTTGACCGGCCGCCCGTAATCCATGCAGTGGCAATAGCAGTGGGAGACATTCACCGCGGCGGCAAAAAAATGAAATCCCATCGCATGAACCTCGTCGAGGTCTCGCACGCCGCCGTTGGTCACTACTCCCACGGCCCCCAGCGCACGGTGAATGTTGCTGTTGACCTCGCCCCACCATGCGCCCACAGCCGGCGGCTCATCGAGGTCTTGCACGACAATGACGCGCGGCGCGGGAACTTGAAGCACCGCCTTCCAGTGCTCATAGGGAACCGGATGTCCCAGTTTGGCCGTTTCTTTCTCCGTCACGATTGTGGCCGTTGCAGCAAAACCAACCATCGGCCCAAGGTCGGGGAAGAAACATCGAATCTCCGCCGACATAAATCTGATGTCGTTGGCTTCATATCCAAGCAGTTCGATCGCATTGGACACCGTGGGGGTTGTGAATCGTTTCAATGCTTCGATCTCTGCGAGTGTAAGTGCGTTGCCCACTGTGTTGGGCCTCCTTCCAATAGTTTATTGATCCAATACAAGATCACCGTATGCCGAAGTAATCAAGGGATTGGCCAGATCGCTGCTCCAGCCCACAATGGCCGTCTTATCCGTGCCGTCGTTGTCATACTGACGCAAATCAAAACCGACGACCAGTCCCCGCGCAGCCTTTAATTTCAGCGACTCCCAGGGAATCGCCATCTCCGCCTCATAGCCATCGCCCGACCGTGTTACAGCATACCGTAAAACGCTATCATTTCCGACACGAGCCAGTTTTCCCTTTTGCCACATATACAGTGCGCTGTTGTCTGGCGTAATCAGATAGAGACGGTCGTGTTCGTCAAAGTTTCGCTCCGAATACATGGAGGGCGCGCCGTTGTTGTTGCCATCAATGAGTATTTCAATTGCGTCGGCCTGGCGGGGGTTCTCCGGACGTCCAATCACACGCGCGTCGGCAACCTTGATGCCGAGATAAAGGTTCTTTTCGTCCCAGAGTGCGCCAAAATGGACGGTATTGTCGCTGGCACCTGCAATGGGGAGAAAGGCTTGCTTCGACAGCCGCCATTGCTTTTCAGCCAACCGCCCGTCGAGATCGGGGGCAACCGCGGCTGCCGGTGCTTTCAGCAAGTTGTCCACCACCCATGCACGAATGGCCCCGCTTTCTCCCGTGCCTTTGGCATAAATACCCCTCACTTTGTAGGTATGCATGCCTTCCGGAAGCCGCGCATCGAGAAACACGGCATTGGAGTGAACCTTTCCGACAAGGCCACCGTTCCGGTAGATTTCAAACACCCGCGGCGACCCCGCTGCCGGTTCGTCCCATGCCAACGTCAATGAATTTGGCGTCCGTGCCTGAATCCGAACGTCCGACGGAGTGAATTCCGATTCCGCCACCAAGCCCGAGACACGAACATTGGAAAAAACCGGCCCGCGCAGTGCCGTCCCATGTCCGCGGGGTTTCTCCCTTGCCCAGTTTGCACCGATGCGAACGAATTTCACGCGGTCCATCGGATCGGTTTGGGGAGTTTCCTGCACATAGAAGGGTTTGCCGTCCAGCGACACCGAAAACTGTCGTTCCCGCCATTCGACTTTTAGATGATAGACATGGTTTGGATCATACTTCTCGACCGGCTCGACGGTTCCCTCGTGGCGTGCAAAGCCGCCCGTGTGGTACTTGAGCTTAAACTGGGGATACTTTTGGCCTGCATACATATTGAAACAATCAATTGCCGGAAGGTTGGCATCTCCACCGCTGAACAGCATGGTTTCGGCCAGCCCCAAGAAGTGGTTCTCCGGTTGATCCACCTGTTGGGGAATATTAAGATTGCGAATGTCCATTTCGAACGAGCCAACCCCGCCGGCCGCGTGCGGCAATTCAATTACCAAACGGTCCCACAATCCCGTGGCCCGCCAGCCGCCTCCGGTCACAAACTCGCCACCATAGGCTTTGCCCTTGGTCGAGCCATTCAACGGATCCTCGAAAAGTACCCGGAGGCCGGTTGTCGGGGCTGAATTTGCCGGCGGGGCGCTGTGGGCAAGGCCGGCCAGCCATGCCCCCATACACAGGATGAGCAGCATTTGGAGCGGCTGCTTTTGTACCCAGTCCATCTCCCGCCATTTACTTCGTCGAAATATCATAGTCCTTCTCCCAATTTGTTATGAATGCCGTTGTGAAGCGTGGGCTTCTACTTGGACTGGGCCGCTTCCAGCACCAAAACCGCATCTTCCCATGCGGACGGCGGCGCAAAGGTCTGCTGTCCGGAATTTGCGAATTGCCCGGCCGGCTGCTTCGCACCGTCGGCGGGCTTGATCCACGTGGCCGCGACAGGTGCTTTCATTTTCTCCATGTCTATTTTGGCCGGACGGTTTTCGGCAAAATAGGCAACAAGCATCCGACGATCCGACGCCAGAGCGGCGACCGTCGCGGTGTGTCCTTCGCCGGCGCCTTCTCTGATGATCTCGGTGTCGGGAACAAGCGTCCACCACGGCAGCGACCGCAGAATCTGCCCCGTCACCGACACTTCCCGCGCCCCGATCGTATGCAAATAGTCAGCCGCCTGATCCCCGCAGACCTTGAGCCTCGCATTGCCGAAGACAAAATGTCCACCGCCCAAATAGCAGTGATAAGCCTCGCGCCGCAGGTTGATCGGCTGAGCCAGTCCCTTGCGGGGATTGTCTTCATACCACGGCTCGACCAGCACTATCGGCTTGGCCGGCGCAAGCCGATAGTGCTGCAGCGCCATGCCGTGTGTGATGTGAACGTTCTTTTGGTTGTTGGTCTGAAATCCGTTGTAGTCCAGCCACGGGTCGTTGTGGAACCACGTGGAAGATGCCGAGCCGCCAAGGGGATGATAGCCGGCCAGGAATCGGGTGTAATCGGGCGAGCCCCCGTTGTTGTATGCAATCGCAAGTCCGCGCGCCACGTCGCGCCAGAGGCCAATTTCCTGATCGTCTTTCGGGTCGCGATCCCCGCCCAGTTCCCAAACGATGTGAGCGCGATGTTTATAGCGATCGCCGAGAAACTTGCCCAACGCAAAGGCATTGGAATCGTTCAGCCATTGATAGCCGTCGCCATGGTGGCCGACAAAGAACACCTCGAGCTCGAGGTAAAGTCCGTGTTCGGCGGCCTTGGAGATGATCCAGTCCAGGTTGTCCCAGTAGTCCCATTCTTCGGGATTGTTGAAATCGCTGCCCGGTGTCACTGCAGGTGTTAGAGCCGGCTCCAGCAACGGCCGGTCGCCATAAGCGTTGGGACCGTTGTCATCATGGATGGCATCCATGCGAATGACCGTAAATCCCTTGGCTTTGCGGTCGCGGAAATAACGTTCAACAAACTCCCGCGTCGCTCCTTTTCCCTTGGCCAGGAAAAACACCGAATCGGCGAGCCAGAAAAAGGGCTTTCCGTCCGCTGTCTCAAAATAATGCCCGTTGGCACTTACACGAAGCGGGGAAAGCGATTCCGCCCACAACGGGGTTTGGACAAGAATCAGTAACTGCCCCATACCCACCAACAGTACCCACAGGGGGATGCGCCCTGCACGGCATCCCTGGGTCGTTTTCATCCGCGTCTTACCGGGCATATTCGCTTATTCCTTCAATTCTCACAAACCCATGCGCATGGTGAATAAAACATTGGCAGCACCCTCTCACGGCCCCCAACGAAGGATATCCCCTTCGGACAGGGTCCCATTGGTTGGATCATAGACGCACCAGACATAGTTTGTCTTGGGATCAATCCGCGCATAAGCCCCAACCGTGCCCTGTCCGTGCTGGGGATTTATAAAGCCGCTGTCCATTCGGTCCGGTCCTTGCGACTGAAGCAGCCACACTGGCGGCGTAGGATACTGCGTGCCGGAGCCGCGCGCCTTGGGCAGGTTCACATACCCGTAGGAAATCCAGTCTCCCCCGATGGCATGATGTGCACCCATACTGCCGCTGGGGTCATTGAGCCGAAAAGGATCTCGCAGCCCCACGCTGGTTATATAGGGCACCGGCGTGGTCAGCTGAATGTAGGTGCCGATGGGGCCGCGACCAACGTCGCCCCCTCTGGGCGGTTCGATCGGATACTCGCTATAGTCCACTGCGTATGCCTCGATGGCAGTCGCAAGGGTGCGAAAGTCGGAGTGCACACGGCTGACCTTGGAGCGTGTTTGCGCCTCAAGAAAGTTTGGGATCGCAATCGCTGCAAGGATGGCAATGATGGCGACCACGATCAGCAACTCAATCAAAGTAAAGGCTGCACCTCCGTTTTGATGTTTGGCTCTTGATGTCATGGGCATACCTCCTGAAAGCCTCTTTATGTCCCGACCCTCTACGGTCGGACTTCATCCAGAATTTCTATCAGTTCACTTCCTGAAAACTCCATCACCCTGTTCGTTCGCCCACCGGCGGATCGTCCGGACGAATAATCACCCGAACTTTCCTGGCATTCGGGTTTTTTCCCAATCCTCCCATTTCAGCGTGGGTCAGTGTGCCCCATGATAGGAACGAACGACTAAAGCCTTCCGGTCGGACCTTGGCAAGGATCTCCTTGACGTGGGGCATCGGAAGGCCCGCCCGGTCATGATAGTGGTTGTACACCATCTCGTAGATCGGCGCCAGCCGCCCGACGCCGCGCGTGGACAACTTGCCGCGTCCTTCAAACGGAACCGGAAGGCCCAGTTGGACCCGTGCCTCATACTCAAAGCCTTGCGCCAGACGGTTGTCCAACGCCCCCCACAGGTCCAGTCCCTGATGCCAGCCGATTTCGCAGGCACAGGCCAGATAGCCCAGCCCCATCTGCGTGTGGGTTTGGTCGCGCGAGGTTTCCTGACACTGGCCGGTCGGGCCGACGTAATGCGCGATCGAGCCGTTGCCGACGCCGTTGCAGAAGTACTCGACGGCATAGTTGAACTTGGCCCGGTCGTCGCAGAACACCCCGATGGCCATGATCGAGTTGATCATCGAGGCGTCCCAGTTGCCGTTGTAACCCGGTTTGAACCCTTCCATGATCGGCCAATAAATATCGAGCAGCATCGAACGGAATTTCTCCTGATCGGCGGCGGACCAGCCCGAATAGGTGTGCCGAATGATCTCAGCGGCATTGCACCAGATGTGGCCGGTCATGCCGCACAAAAGTTTGGCGTCGCTGTTGGTGATTGTCTTCAACTGCGACGCCCAGACATTCATGATTTCGATCGCCTTTTTTGCATGGGACTCGTTGCCGGTGATATACCACTGCAGGGCGTGGGCATAGGCCGCCTGCGCATCGTCCTGCAGTTCGCCGCCGCCAATGTTCGGACGGGCATTGGAGCCCCGCTCAACGTGGGCGCGCGGCTTCGGCGTCCACGCCAGCGACGCGCCTTCCCAACTGCGCATCTTTTCCCAACCTGCTTTCCAAGGTTCCTCTCCGGCGTTGACTTTGGCCTTGATCAAATTCAGTTCCTCGTGGCTCAGCGCAATTCCGGGATGACGAAAAGGCCCCGTGGTGTGATTATCGCTCCGGGCGGATTCGCCGGCTGCTGCCGCAAAACCGGCCTCAATGAACTTCAGGCTCTCAACGCCCACGCGCACATAGAGGCCTTTTGTATCATGGGCCACACCGGCAACCGGCACCCAGTCCACGGGAATCTTGAGCTCATCCAACAGGGCTTTGAATTTGACGTTGGCCGCAAACAACCCGTCCTTGTCTCCGCAGACCATCCGCACGCGCACCTTTTCTCGAATCGCATCCGCATTCTTGCGGACCAGCGACCAAGGACTGTATTGATCAAAGTGCTCCTTGCTGGCCCAGCGGCTTTTCCCCCCAAACGTGATTCGCTCTTCGCTGATCAAGGCCGCGCCATAGGAGACAACGGAACTGAAAAGATCGGGGTATTTGAAAGCAAGCATCAAACAGCCGCAGCCGCCCATCGAAAATCCGTCCACCGCCCGCCCTTCGCGCGAGGCAATGGTTCGAAAGTTCTTGTCTATGAACGGGATCAGTTCCTGAATGATCGAACTCTCCGCCTTGATCGAGCCGTCGGCGTAGTCAATGAAAAACGTATCGCCCAGACCGTTGACGAACACATAGATCATGGGACGGACCTTGCGGCCTTCCATCGCCGCCGTCAGCGTCTTGCTGGTGCGATCCCATTGGCGCTCGGGACTGCCGCCGCCGGCGCCGTGAAGATTATAGACCACCGGATAGCGCTCGGTGCCCGATTCATAGCCCGGCGGCGTGTAGACTTTGATCGGAATCTCACGCTGGTTCAAGGCACTGAAATATGTGAGGTCTTGAATCCCCGCATGGCTCAATGCTGCGCCTGCCAGAATCATCCCACAAACCCATAGCCTCATTGCTGTTCCTCCACAAAAGAGCATTGGATGCACAAAATAGGTCGGCATAATAGTTGATTTCCAGATTAGTGTTCCGGCCATTTTGGAGAAAAAAACATAACCATGTTTTCCGGCAATGGCTCTGTTCACATCGGATGGGCCGGACGCTTCATCCAGACCACCATTTCTCCCGCGCCGCGATTCGACCCCGGATAGGAGAGAATGGCTCGAATCGGAACCGGCGTTCCGCGCCGCTGCGCCGCGCCCCGAATCACCACCGCACCGCCAAAACAGTGCGGGTCAAACTCGGCTTCGAGCCGCGCGCTGTCGGCTAGTTCGAGGTCCAGCACGCGACCGTCATGGTCGCAGCCATCCAGACAATACACAATTGGGCCGCGTTCCAACGCCACCTTGCCGACGTTTTCCGCCACCGCCGGATGCGATACAACGCGGCGCACAGGCATGGGCAGATTAAACTCCACTTCGTCGCCGGCCTTCCATTCCCGCCGCAGCCGTGCAAAACCAGCGTCCGCTTGGACCGCCGTTTGAACGCCGTTCACACGTAAGGTCACAGGTGCCGATGTCTCCTCCAAATACCGGTAGAGATCGCCGGGAACCGGCCGGCCCATTGCCCAGCCGGGAATTCGCAAATCAAGGGCAAATGTTGTCGGGCGCTGCGTCCGCAGGACAATCTTGATCATTCCATCCCACGGATAGCGACCGTCCTGTTCGATGGTGACCGTCTGTCCCTGAAAGACAAACGACGCAGTTCCCTTCGCATATAGGTTGATTGAAATCGAGTCGCCCTGCAGGGTGTACATCAGACCGGGAACTTGCAGAAGCCAGCGCGCCCAATTCGGGGGACAGCACGCACACGGAAACCACTCTTTCCGCGTGGCCGCGGCCTCGCGAAACGGGCCGTCGTAATTGGCCGGCATCCACCCGCGGTTGAAGCGGAACCGGCCGTCGGATTCCAATGGACAGGCATAAAAGAACCGGTCTCCGCTGACCGACGCGCCGGCCAGAAAGCTGTTGTAAAGCGTGCGTTCCAGCACATCGAGATAGCGGGCGTCGCCGTGGAGCAGGAACATGCGCCGGTTCCACATCGAAAAGGAAACGGCCGCGCAGATTTCCGCGTAGGCAGTCCGGTTCGGCAAATCGTAGTTTTCCGTAAAACCTTCGTTTTTCGCGCTCGATCCGATGCCGCCGGTCAGATAGAGTTTTTTGGTGACCACATTATTCCAAATTCGATCCAGCGTAGCGACATAGGCGCGATGGCCCGTCCGGGCAGCAATGTCGGTTGCACCGCAATAAAAATACGTGGCTCGAGGCGCCTGCCCCACGGCTTCGCTCTGCGCAACAAGTGGAACGTGATCCTGCGAGAATGGGCCTTGAAGGACGCGTCTGTTTGCACGACCGCGCTCCTCGACGAAAAAATGCGCTAGTTCCCGATAGCGCAGATTCCCCGTCGCCTCGCTCAATCGCACGAGCGCCTGCTCGATATTGGGATGGCCGCAGACATCGCGCCGTTTGTCAGGCCCAAACAGGCTGCACACAAGGTCGGCATTGCGGACGGCCACATCGAGAAGCGTGCGCTTGCCTGTGGCGCGGTAATGCGCGACGGCTGCCTCATACAAATGTCCGGCGTAGTATAACTCGTTGTCTTTCATATTTGACCAGCGCGCAGGGGCGTTGAGTCCGCGTTTGAACGCAAGGGTGCGCTGGGTCATAAGATAGCCATCGGGTTCCTGCGCCGCTGCGATCAAAGCAATGACTTCATCCGTTTGCCGTTCCAACGCAGGGTCGCCAGCCGCTGCGAGCAAATAGGAAGCGGCCTCCACCGTTTTATAGACGACTTCATCGGCCATCTTTAGTCCCTGATACTCGCCATCCATCCGGCCGGCTGCCCTTGCAAAGTTGTCTATTGCGCCCGTCTCTTTGCATTTCTGAAACAGAAACGGCACGGTGACTGCGCGGGCGCGCGTCAGCCGGGGCGACCAGAATTCATCGGCCAGAGAGACGCTCGTGAACGAAACCGATTGGCGGGAATCGGTCGGCGAAGCGACCTCGCACCAGACGGCGTGAGAGCAAAGCAACCCTCCAATCCAACCGACTGCGGCGATCAACCACAGAAATGGCGCACAACCCTGCCGGTGGATTGTCTTTGCCTTACAATCCTTTTCACGCAAGACTCGTCTCCTGCCGACTCGGCTCTTTGATGCCGTCAAGGGCTTTTCTCACGCTTGAGGGAAGATATTCGGTTTCCAGAGCATCCCGGTTGGGAATCCGGTCGAAAACTTCCAAACTGTCCTGCAGGCTGACGCGAACGTGCTCGGCGGCGATGTCGCGGGCTAATTCTACATCGCGCTTTTTTATGGCTTCCAGAATCCGCTCATGCGACCGGTTGGCTTTGTCGAGAACGGTAATCGTACGGCCCAGAAATGCGTTTTGTGCGGCAAAAAGCAAAACCATGACATGCGACTCCCGAATCATTCGGAACAGCCTCTGATTACCCGCTGCATGAATGATGATCGTGTGGAATCCCATGTCGGCGCCCAAATAATCCTGATGCTGCGGGTTCTCAAGGCGCTCCAAACCTTCCGCCTGCGCTTGGGCAATAATTTCAGCCATTCGAACGCACAGCTTTTCGAGACTCTCGATGTCGGCCTGAGAAATCCGCCTCACGGCCAGCGAAGTGGCAAACGGCTCGAGTGCCTCGCGGACTTCGTAAAGCTCCTCCAAGTCCCTGCGTCTAATCTGGCGAACAACTGTCCCAACGCGGGGAACCTGCTCGACCAGACCAATGCCGGCAAGGTCGCGCAACGCCTCGCCTACGGGAGTGCGGCTGACCCCAAGATCGGCAGCTAATGCCGATTCGGACAGCACCGAACCGGGGCTGAACTGACCGGAAAGAATACGGTTTTGGATATCTTCATAGACTTTTCTTGTGAGGTTATTCGGTATCATTTTAATTGCCTTTCTCTGGAATTCCAGAAGAATCCACAACAAATACTTGGAACATTCGTCATGAATGTCAAGAACTTTTTTTTGCTCCGCTAAAAAAATTAGTTTACCAATTTTTTCATTTTTAAGATAAATAAAATCAGTAATTTATAACAAATAATTCTTTTGCATTTTAACAAAACCCACATTTTGCTAATGCATTTTTTTACGTTTTTCCCCGTCCTAATGCAGGGGACCTTTGGATGGATGCCTTCCACGGCATCCGAATCCATATTGGAAGGATCAAAGGGAAGGAGTTGAGGTCGGGGTGGAACCCGACCCTCCACGGCGTCGAAATAGAATATGGTTGTGGTGGAACCCGACCCTCCATGTGGAAGGACGCCCTCCATGGCGTCCGAATAGAAAGGCGGTCGGGTTGAACCCAACCGGCCCAATGCATAAAACATGGTTCTGCTTGCATTGAGCTGGGCACTAGAATCTGGCCCGCTGTGTTTAATCTGTTCGAGGAAGTTCCCGAAAGCGAGTGACTAAACGAGGATAAAGTTCCCGCAGACCATGCAGTTGCAATGGTTCGAATACAGTGCTCGGATTCTACATCCCGTCGCCTGCGGTCTGCAAAGAAAGGTATGAAAAATACCGAAGCCCCCGGCAACCGGAGCTAGGCCGGATGCCTGCGGACTGTCGCGAAGGAATTGGACGGCCAGCACTGGGGCAGTTACAATTGATTCTATTTTGAAGCCGCAACCGCGCTCTGTCCCGGAGGCGGATAATTCCGCGCCGCATCATCAAGAACCAGCACCCAGTCGCAGCCTTCCCCCGGCGCGCCGGGTGGGTCGAACTTTGGATACCTCTCCTCGCGGGTAAGTTGGCCAAATGGTTTGTCCGTTGGCTGACCCTCTGCATCATACGTCTTGCCGTCGCGGGGGTTGAACCACCAAGCATGAATGGTTGTGCCTTTGAAATTGGCCAGGTCCACTTGGACCGGCTGGCCGCTGGTCAGATAATACATAGCCCAAGAGCGATCTGCCCCGCGCGTCACTTGGATTCGGTCTTCCTTTTCGCCTTCGGGCGAGCGCAGGATTCCGGCTGTCTTATCGTCGGGCACGCGGCTGAGGTAAGGCCGCGACTCGATCAGTCGCCGCAGGTGTTTCATCTGCTGGGCGCCCGGCAAATCAAGCGCTTTGTCCCACGTCAGATTGAAATGTGTTGCACTATACGGCGGTTTGCCTTCGCGGTCCATCTGCCAGATGCCGTTGCCGCCATAGACAAAACCGCACGCGCCCGCAAACACCGACCAGTAAGCCTTCATCCGCACGTGCCAGTCGCTGAACCAGCCGTTCTTGGGCTCCTGTCGAATGGGATGATTCTCATAGCAGGGCTCGCCGTCGAGCGTGGGCTTGACCGGCTGGCGCGCATAATCCTTGGCGATCATCGCATAGTTCAGCCGCCAGACATCATGGCTGGATTGCCACATGTTGAAATCCAGCCAGGATTTGTTGTGGAGCAGGGCCGATGAGGAGGCTCCGTTGCCCGGATGGTAGCTCATCAACAGCCGGTCTGCATCCGCGCCCGCGCCCTCGAGAATGCCGTTGGCCATGGCGTCTATGATTTCGAGGGGAGACGGCTGGGCATCGCCGCCCAAAATCCAAATCACATGGCTCTTGCCGCCGTAGCGCCGGCCAACAAACCGGCCATAGGCCTGTGCTGTCGGCAAATCCAAAAGGGGCGGCCGGTTCTTGATGTTGATGTAGTTTCGGCACCACATCGGCAAAAGGCCGATATAGAGTCCTTTGGCTGCGGCCTGGTTGACAATATGGTCGCAATACTCCCAGTATTTCTCGTTGGGTTTGGTAAAATCGCCCCCCACAAATGCTTCTTCGCCGTAGGCGTTCCGGTTGCCATGCTTCCAAGGAATCAAATGCGCCAGCACCACTGAAAATTGCTTGGTGGCCCGGTCCTCGAAATACTTGTCAACGCCTTCGCGATCGAGGTTCTGGAAGAGAAGCCATGCCGTATCGCCGAGGAAGAAAAACGGACGCCCGTCTTCTGTGACGATAAATCGCCCGTTCTCGCTGACCTTCAGACGCGGCAGCGGTCCCGAAGGCCGAAAAGGTGCCGGCTCGCCGTCCACAGCCATCCCGGCCACACGACGCTCGGCTGCACGTGTTCGGCGGACGGGCACATTCATCGGTCCACCTTTGGCCGCAATCGCAAAGCTCTCCTCCAGAAAACGCAGGCTCTCCAATCCCTTTTCTTCATAAAGCCCCATGGTGTTGTGTGCCACGCCCGCCACGGGCACCCAGTCCACGGGAATGCTGAGGCTGGTGAGCAGGTCTTTGAATGCCGCGTTGCTCTGGAAAAGTCCGTCCGCCTCGCCGCAAACCATGCGCAAGCGGACGCCTTTTCGGATGGTTTCGGTGTTGGCTTTGACCAGCGCCCAAGGATTGTGTTCGGCAAAATGCTCCGGGCTTCTGTAGTTCTTCCCTTTCCCGGTGATCGTCAGAGCCGCGCCATAAGAAACCACCGCGCAGAACTTCTCGGGATTGCGAAATGCCACGGACAAGCAACCGAATCCCCCCATTGAAAACCCTTCTATGGCCCGACCTTCCTTTGACGCGATGGTCCGGTATCTGCTGTCAACAAACGGGATGAGTTCCTCGATGATGCTTCGTTCGATCATTCGACCGTCGGCCGTGTTGACAAACTCACTGTTGCCCAACCCATTCACATAAACATAGATCATCGGACGGACGCGCCGGTTGTCCATGGCGTCCGTCAACGTGGCGCGCGTGCGGTCCCATTGCCGCTCGGGCGAGCCTCCGCCGCCGTGCAGATTATAGACCACCGGATAGCGCTCGGTGCCGCTTTCGTAGCCGGGCGGCGTGTAGACTTTGATCGGAATATCCTGCTTGTTCAGTGCACTGGGATAGGCGATGTCGTGTATCCCTGCCGTTGTCGGGGAAATCGGCAACCCCATGAAGAAGCACAACACAACAAAAAACATTCGTTTCATCTGTCACTCCTCCTGCAATTGGTTTATCGCTTTCGCCCATGTGTCTCTTCGACCGCTGCGTTCCGCGCGACCGCAGACGGTGCGATGGAAAGCGGCATGGTCAGGCGGAAATCCGCTCATGGTTTTAACTGCTGAAACTCCCGATAATACCGTGTTTTGATGGAAAAGTTTCCATACTACGAACGCACAGCGGCATTGCGCGTTCTCTTTTGCGTTTCGCCCGAATGGCATAAACCTCTTCACATGACTCCTATTCTGATTCCAAACGCATTTCTGTAAAGAAAAGCCGCAAACAGGACCAAGCCCGAAATAGATGAATCAAGGTCCGAGAGAAAAGCAAAACGCCGCAATCCCACGTGGATTGGTTTTTGCCGCGCGCAACGTCGCCAACCCGCAAAGCGTTTGTCAAATTATATTAGCGCAGGAGAAAACGCCCCCTCAATGTTCAAAAAAAGCAGCCATCGGGCAGAGATTCGGAAATCTTTCCTTTGGTGAGTGGTTGTTTTTGCGTGAAGGGCCGCTTGGGGAATCTCCGTTAGCCCTTAAACCAGCGTAAATATTTTGTCTCAATGAAAAGAAACACTCGAAATGCTGATTTGGTGCGGGTAGTGTTGCGCTGCCATGTAACAACACTGTGCCCCAAAGGAAGCATTTCGAGTTAAGAGAGCAGACCACAACCGACTGCGGCGATGTAAGCGAAATCTACGGAAGCGTTTGGCCCCTTGGGAAAGATCGGTGTGCAAAAAAGAATCCTTGCGCCGGAAAAGTGCTTTTCTCGATGTCGTTGGATTTTACGACTATGGCGGGATGTACGCTTTTCTTCATTGCCAACAGAATGAGCCATGCTGCCTGCCTTTGGATGGTTGGGTTCCACCCCGACCGTATTCCGTTCCATCTTGGCCCAACATGGATTCGGACGCCGTGGCAGGCGTCCGTCGGAGGCATGGTTGCCCCTTGTGTTTCATATGGCTACGCAATTAAAAGCGTATATTTTCCACTCTCAATTACAGGGAATCAGGTTCTGCACGTTTTCTATTTGTGTGAATCTGTCTCTATATGGGTTCCACGTTTATGTCTAAAGCCGCGGGCAGTTCCAAGCCGCCTTACCGATACAGTTCCCAATTCGCGACCGGCGTAGAAGCATCCAAAGCCACAGCCCCGAAAATGCCCAGACCATCGGCTCCTGCAAGGCCTGCGTAGTTCTGCACCATTACGGTTCCCTGCGCGGTGTTGACCACTTGACCGGCGGCATTGATGAAGCGGAAATCCAATGCTTCGTTCGGCGCTTGGTCGCACCCCAGCCGCATCATCGCCGGCTGTCCGACCTGTCCATTGAACCGCACCACATCGGTCTGGGTTGGGTCTGTCCGGTTTTTGAATTGCACCGTGATATGGACCGGCGCGGTGAAGGGAATGGGCTGATACTGTGCATTTCGGACGGTAACGACAAAGATTGCGCCGCTTTGCATCGGAAACGACTGGCCGCCGGAATACGAATACCGCTCGGCAAGGGTCGCCGTCCGGATAGTGACATGAATGGCCGCCGGATCACCGGGGCTTGTGGTTACATAGTTGGGGAACTCCAGCTTATGCAGCGTGTAGGCGCCCGACGGGCCGGGCATGAGGACAACCGACCCCGCGTTGGGCCCGATGCCGGAACCCAACTTCATGGTCGCGGAGCGCTCGTCCACAGTCTCGATGGGCAAACCGGCAAAAACACCGGTTTCGGTCTCCGCCGCTGGAGACGGACTGATGCCGGGTGCGCTCAAGGTGGAAATATTTGCCGACACTGTGCGCGCGGCCGCATTCAGCGTGTGCACGCCGGGCAGCACGCGCCACGTCGGCGCACCCAGCGCTCCTTCATACAATTGGTGAACCTTCATTTCCGATTCCAGGAACCCGCGCTCGCGGTCTATGTCGCCTTCGCGATACTGCAACCGCAGCGTTGCCGGCGTGAGAAATGTAACCAGCGGCGGATTGGCCGCGACCCTGACGGCATTGATCGCGCCGAGATTTCGCGGCGGCGGCAACAGGCTGAATGTGGTGGTCGAGGCGAGCGCGTTCGGGCCGACGCTCAGGCGGTGTTGGGTATAGGCGGCATCCGGCGAAACCACACCCGCGATCGCACCGCCAGCCGGACCAATCGCCGCCGTGCGCGGGATCAGGTTGTATTCCACATCCACGCCTGAATCGTCCACGCCCGCGACGCCGCCGTCGGTCGCCGGAATACCCAGAAGGCTGACAATGGCGTTGGTCGGCAGACTGGTGGCAAAATCAATCCCGGACGGAGAACCGCTTCCGCGCTGCGACATCGAGAACTGGCCGGGAGGTTTCAACCGCACACCCTGCCCCAAGGTTATGGAGATTTGCCGCGAGTTGCGCGGATTGACCCCGACGGCAAATCCGGTCCTTCCAAGACTGTCGCCCGCCACCGGCAGAAAGAAATGGCTGGCCCGCAGGGTTTGGGTAGCGACGATCACACTGTGGTCGAGCGTCAGCACCAGCTGATCGCCCGCGTCCACAGTGTCGTTCAAGTTTGCATCATTGTAGGTGGCGTTCTGTATTCGCGGGGGGCCGTTGCCGTATTCCATGACCCAGAAGCCGCCGCCGTTGACAGCGGCATAAATCAGGCCGCGCTGGACGAAGATGTTTTCGGCTTCGGCTCGGGCGGTCCCCCCGGTTGCCAGCAGCGTCAGCGACGTCGGGTTGCTGGCATCCAGTACCACGATCCCATCGGTGTCGCAGGCGACGTAAAGAAGTGAACCGGAGCGGAAAACTCCTTTGGCATAGCCCTGAGTAATGTATTTGTGGCGCAAGGTCGGCGAGGACGGCAGGCTCACATCCACGACCGCGACTCCAAAGATGCCTTCGGCCACAAACGCCCAATTGTCCAGCACCGTGACGTCCAACGAATTGGTCATCCCGCGTGTGCGTCCGCGAATGACCGGCGCCGCCGGATTAGCCACATTTACCGTCACCAACCCGCTGGTTTCGTTTGCAATGTAGGCTGTGGTGCCAACCACGTGCAATCCTTGTGGGTTTCGGGTGAGCGCGAGAGAACCGCGGACCGTCGGCGACGACGGATTGGCGACATTGAGAATTTGAAGCCCCCTCCATGAGGTCCCCCACCCCTGATTAAGAACATAGGCCAGATTGCCGACCACCTGCACGTCAGCCGCATCGCTGTACGTGCGATAGGTGCACCGCAGAGTGGGCGATGTGGGATTGCTGACGTTGATGATTTTCAGCCCGTTCTCGAACGAGCTGACATAAGCCGTTGTTCCTGCCAGAAAGAAATTGCCGGCCGAACCGCCCACGTCATAGGAACAGCGGATGGTCGGCAGCTGTCTCTTATACACATCT
>JAOAGV010000102.1:465-17211 GCA_026415575.1 Candidatus Sumerlaeia bacterium | reverse complement strand
ACCTCATTCTTGGTCTTGTGTGCCTTGGTCCGCTGCGAGCAGCGGATGAAGGGGATCAAGGCGTCGCAGTTTACCTAGCAGGCCTTCGGCTATTGTGAAAAGCTTAGCTTCAAAAGCGAGAGCCCACGCAAGCCAACTGGCGCGTCCCTTCTTCTGCTTCGAGGTCTTGCCCTCGCTCTGGCATTGGCCATTGCCGCGGCGGTTTCGGCAGGATTTTATGTTTATCTGCAAGCGTCCATGCATGAATCGCTTGGCACGAGCTTCCGCGTCTATTACGGTGATCATGCCACTGACCCGCAAATGACGTATAGCCGCAAACGTCAGATTCTGCGGCAGGCCATTTATGAGATCAAAAAGGCCCATCGCCTCGTCCCTCTCGACCAACAGGTGGTCTTCCGACTTGGTGAAGTTGCGGCCCTCCACGGCGTCCTGAATGTGATGGACGTGCTGGAGGCGCGGGCCGAAGGCACGTCGGTCGCCAAAGTGCGCGAACTCGTGCGCGGCCAGGAAGCCGACCTCCTTCTCCGCGAGGCCATTGCCCGCCTGACCGATTGCCAATCCGAGGTCCGCTACCATGAGGTGTATCATTATCTCGGCATGGCCTACGAGAACCTTTACATGCTTTACGGATTCGAGGAAGACCGACAAGAGGCCAAGAAGAATTACCGGCTGGCCGTGCGCTATTCGCCCTGCTTCAGCCGTTCGCTCTACCGCTTGTTTGTGCTCCTGCAAAAGGACCGCCCCCCCAACGTGGACGAGATGCGCGAGGTCTGCCGCCAAATCGCCTACTACGATCCGGCGATGTTTGAACGCCAGTTCATTCAGCCGGTGGTCAAAGCCAACGAACGGCAGGACTACCAGCAAGTCGCGCTCAAAGCCGACGTGCTGCTCGAGGTCATGCCCGCGCGCTATGATTTCTGGCTGTATCGAATCCACGCACTGGCCTGTCTGGGGCGCGCCAAAGAAGCGGCGCTGATGCTCGACGAATATGAGCGCGTTTTCCCGAACTCCGACCCGCGGTTCCTCGCCGCCAACAAAATGGAAATTGCTGCGGGACTGGGACGCTGGAGCGAGGCATTGGCCCACGCCGAGACCGGACTGGCTTTTGCCGATTTGGCGTTTTTCCATCCGTATCTGTTCGCCGGCCGCGGGCTTGCTCTCGAACGACTCGGCCGCACCGGCGAGGCGAAATCGGTTTGGGCGGAATTGGACCGGCTGGGACAGGCCGATGCACGGTTTTTCTGCGCCGCAGCAAATCTCTTTTACTATATTGCAGGCGACCGCGCCCGCGCCTATGACTATGCCCTGAAAGCCTCCCGCGCTTCCGAGGCCATTCCGGCCGCAATTGTTCGCATGGCCGCCGAGCTGGCATTCGAGCGTGGCGAAGCGGAAACAGCTGTCAAACTGCTTGAACGCGCCCTGCGCTTCGACCCCGAAGACCCGCTGTCGCTCGCTCTCCTGCGAAACGCAAAAACATAGGAGCCTGTATGAGAATATTTGCAGTTCTCACTCTGACAGGCGATTTGAATCGAACCACCTCGCTGAAATGCGAATTACATCCATCGAAACGACCACTTGAAGAGCTTTACCCAAAGGCTTCTACAATACCCCAATACGTCTTGCGACGCACCGCGCTTTTCGGTTGCAAAACGCCGCAACCCGCCGCAGCGTGTCGAAGCGGCGGCCGGTCATGCCATCGCGCCAGACCTTGCCGCAAGGACATGCCATGAATGACTTGATTCCGCCCCGCGACCCCAAAATGCTGCTGACCGAGATGTCCGCGCGCATCAAGATCAAGGACATTCAGCGCCTCTACGACCTGCGCGACCGCGTCGCGGTCAAGTGGTATGAGTCGGGTCTGGTCGCGCTATTGTTTGTTGCGGCTCTGGCGTTTCTGGCCATCATCGTAAAACTCCTGCCCAACCCCAACCCGATGATCCGCGCCTTCGTAGTTGGATCCAGCGTAGCGCTGATCCTGATTGTAACAGCCGTGCTGGAGTTTCTGCTGCGCAAATTCAACGCCCTGCGCACCCTCTACGAACTGCACAACCGTATGATCGAGGACCTCGACAAAGAACTGTCGCGCCTGAAGCAGGAGCTGGCCGAGCGACTGCCGCCGCAGGAGAAACCGGATGCCGATTCCGCCCCGCCCCCGCGTTGACCGGATACTTCGGCGCGTGGCCCGATACGCCGCCCGCTGCCGCACCCCCTATGTGACCGTTGAGGCGCAAGACCGGCGCGATCCGTTTCGGGTGCTAATCTCCTGCCTATTAAGCCTGCGTACAAAGGACGGCTGCACGGCGGCGGCATCGCAGCGTTTGTTTGCGCAGGCCGCCACACCCGCCGCCATGTTGAACCTGAGCGAGGCGGAGATCGCACGAACCATCTTCCCCGTTGGATTCTATCGCACCAAAGCCAAAAACATCCGGGCGATTTGCCAGATTCTCCTCGAACGCCACGAGGGGCGGGTTCCCGCCGCAATGGAAGCGCTTCTGGCACTGCCGGGTGTCGGGCGCAAGACGGCCAATCTGGTTCTGACGATGGGGTTTGGGCTGCCGGGAATTTGCGTAGATACGCACGTGCACCGGATTTCCAACCGTTGGGGATGGGTCCGCACGCGCACGCCGGAACAAACAGAAATGGCCCTGCGGGAAGGGCTGCCGCGCCGCTATTGGATCGAATTCAACAACTGGCTGGTAACGTTCGGCCAGAATTGCTGCACCCCGCAGTCGCCGCGGTGCAGTGTGTGTCCGATTGAAACCGATTGCCCGAAAATTGGAGTGGACCGAAGGCGATGAAGGGAGAGCGGGCTTTGCCGTCGCAATGGCGCAGTTGGCTGGTCAGAGTTGCCGCGGGTGTTGCATTGGTTTCTGCGGCGGGCTTTGCACTGTTCTGGGTGAAATTCGCCGTCGAGGCACGCCGTGCATGGCTCGCAGGCGAACAAGCCCTGCGCGACGGAAAAGAAGCAGAAGCCCAAGCCAGCTTTGAGCGCGCCATCCGCAGCCACTGCCCGTTCAATGTGTGGGGCAGGCAGGCAGCAGCCAAGTTGCAGGAGATGGCCGAAGGTCATGAAAAAGCGGGAAACCTCGAGCGCGCCGTCAGCCTCTATGAGTCCCTCATGACCTCGCTGGCGGCCATAGACACCGGTTGGAGCCGCGCGCGGAAAGAAATCCTCGCCGCTCTGGAAAAGAAAACTCTCACCCTCCGGCGCGAAATCTCAGCCCAACCCACCAGCAAAAAGTAGCGTTGAAAACAGACAACCCAAACAAGAAAAAACAACCTGCTTTTTTGCCCATACCGTCCGCTGCGCCCAGCCTGCTCGGCCTTTTTCATTCCCGCTTGCCTATCTTTCCTTTTCCCCAAACAGCGCCAGCAATTCGCTTTTCTCTACACAAGCCGTGCCGACTTTGCCCACCACAATCCCTGCGGCCAGATTGGCCATTTCAACCGCCTCGAACAGCGTTGCGCCGCCGGCCAGACCGAGCGCAATGAACGCCAGCATCGTATCGCCCGCGCCCGACACATCGAAAACCTCGCGGGCCAGCGTCGGCACATAAACCGGTTTGCATCCGGCCTGAAACACAGCCGTGGGCAGCGGCCCGCGCGTGACCACCAGCGCCTCGCAGCCGCTCGCGCGCCGCAACTGCCGTCCTGCACGTTCCAACTCCGACTGGGTCGCGATGGCGCGCTTGCAGGCCGCCTCCACCTCGCGCAAGTTGGGCTTGAGAACTGTCGCACCGCGATAGGCCCGCAAATCGGGCAGCTTGGGATCCACCACCACCGGTATGCCAGCCTTCCGTGCTGTCAGAAAAACCGTCCGCCGGACACTCTCCGACAGCACGCCCTTGGCGTAGTCGGACATCAGCACAATGTCGGCGCGCGGAATCGCGCGGGCAAGATAACCGGTGAGCCGTTGTTCCACCCGTCCTTCGACGAAAGTCTTTTCCTCGCGGTCGAGACGAATGATCTGCTGGCGCTCGGCAGTGATGCGCGTCTTGGTGGTAGTCGGCCGCCGCGGGTCGGCGAACACGCCCGCGCCGCTCACGCCGTCCTGCGCCAGTAACTCGCGCACGCGCTGCCCTTGCGGATCGCGGCCGACGACCGCACACAGCTCCACACGCACGCCGTAGCGCGCGAGGTTGCGCGCAACGTTCCCACAGCCACCCAACATCGCGCGTTCGCCCTGCAAAAGAACCACCTGAACGGGCGCTTCGGGGCAGATCCGCTCCACACGCCCATGCACATACACATCCAGCATCAAGTCGCCGACAACCAGAAAGCGTTTGCCGCACGCGCCTTGCAGAATGGTTTCGAGTCGCGAAGGGTTCATTGTTCCTTGGCCTGTAAAGATAGAGCGCTGGGTGCACACCGGCGCACAGCCGGTACACAACCCAACGCTCATCGCAAGTATCCCATGCTCCATGCGATCAATGCGGCGATTCCCAGCGCCCAGCAGTAGTAGGCAAACCAATGCAGCCGCCCGCGCCGCACAAACCCAAGCAGAATCTTGAGAGCCAAATAGCCGACCATGAATGACGTCACAAATCCCGCCAGCAAAGGTTCCACACCGATTGCCGCGCCCGCCTCGCCAATGTCGCGCGCTTTCAGAAGCGCCGCACCGCCGACTGCCGGCAGCGACAAGAGAAACGACAGCCGCGCGGCCGTCTCACGGTCTATGCCGCACAACAGCCCCGCCGCAATTGTCGAACCCGACCGCGAAATGCCCGGCGTAATGGCAATCGCCTGCGCAACCCCCACAATCAGTCCGCGGCCCAGCGAAACATTCTCCACCCCCACACCGCGCGGACGGCTCCACCGCGTCGCAAACAGAACCGCCCCCGTCGCACACAGCGCCAAGGCCACCAGCAGTGCATTGCTGAACATCGCCTCGATCTGGTCTTCGAAAAGAACGCCGACCACTCCCGCCGGAATGCTTCCAATCACGATGAGCACGATCATCCATCCGGCACCGGTTCGACACATGCAGGCATTGGGCTTGCGGATCGCCGTTCCAAAGAAAAACACAACCATTTCCCATACGGGTTTCCAGAACACCAGAAGCGTGGCCAGAAGCGTGCCGAGATGGACCACGACCTCGAACGTCGCGGGAAAATCTGTACGCAGCTGCATGGCTTTTTGCGCCAGAACCAAATGCCCCGAACTGCTCACCGGCAGGAACTCGGTCAGGGCCTGCACCAATCCAAGAACAAACGCTTGGAGCGTTGTCATATTTCCACCACCACCGGCAGGATAACGGGGAAGCGTCGGATTTCGCGTTTGAGGAAGTTTTTCACCGCCCGCCGCACTTCGGTTTTCATCACCGTCCACTCGCCCCGGCTCTCCTCGACGCTGCTGTTGATCGTCTCGAGGATCACCTCTTTGCACCGGTTCAGCAGGTCTGCATTCTCATCTACATAGACCGTGCCGCGGGTAACGATTTCAGGGCCGGCGACCACGCGGTTGGACGAGCGGTCTATGGCCAAAATAACGATGAACATGCCGTCCTGTGCGAGGTGCTGGCGGTCGCGCAACACCACACGGTGGACATCGCCGATGCCTTTGCCGTCCACCAGCGTGCGTCCGGCCGGAAACAGGGGCTGAACGCTGGCCACGCCATTTTCATAGATCCACGCCTGCCCGTTCTCCAACAGAATGGCGCGCGACGCCGGAATGCCCATTTCGACCGCCAGATCGCGGTGGGCCGTCAAATGGCGCATTTCCCCATGAATGGGGATGAAATACTTCGGCCGCACAAGGTTAATCAAACTCTTCATCTCCTCGCGATGCGCATGCCCGGACGCATGAACCGGCGCCGTTCGTTCATAGACCACCTTGGCCCCGCGCTTGAACAAATGATTCATCATCCGGAAAATCGGACGCTCATTCCCCGGAATGATCCGCGACGACAGAATCACCAGATCCCCCGGCTCGATCCGTATCTGCCGGTGATCGTCCAGCGCCATGCGGCTGAGCGCCGAAAGCGGCTCGCCCTGACTGCCGGTGGTCAGGATCACACGGTCTTCCGGCGGCGTCGTGGCAAGGTCTTCGATCGGGCAGAAACTTTCCTGCGGAATATCGAGATAACCCAGTTCGGCGGCAATCTCGATGGTGGATTCCATGCTGGTGCCGGATACAAACACGCGCTTTCGGCGACGGGCCGCAATGTTCATGACCGACTGAATGCGGTGCAGGGCCGAGGCAAAACACGCCACAACCACCGTCCGCTCGGCTTCCTCGACCATCTGATCGAGCACCGGCACAATTGCCGATTCGCTTGTTGCGTTTCCCGAACGCTCCACATTGGTGCTGTCGGCCAGCAGGACCAGCACGCCTTTTTCCCCATATTCGGCAAACCGGTAGAAATCGAACAAGCGTCCGTCCACAGGATGCGGATCTATCTTGTAGTCGCCGCTGTGGATCACCACGCCCGCCGGCGTCGTAATGGCCAGCGCCGTCGAGTCCGGAATGCTGTGGGTGACAGGAATCCACTCCACCGTCAGATTGCCCATCCGAAGCGGCTGGCGCGGTTTGGCCTCCATGAAGGTGGTGGTGGTGTCGAGGCCCGACTCGCGCAGCTTATCGCGCACAAGCGCCAGCGTGAGGCGCGTGCCATAGACGGGTACGCGCACGTCCGGCAGCACATAGGGCAATGCCCCGATATGATCCTCGTGGCCGTGCGTGAGGGCAATGCCGCGGATCCGGTGGCGGTTCTCGCGTAGATAGCCGAAGTCAGGGATAACCAGATCAATGCCCAGCATGTCCTCTTCGGGAAACATCTGGCCGCAATCAACAACAAGGATGTCCTCGCCGCATTCGATCACGGTCATATTGAGGCCGATTTCGCCGCAGCCGCCGAGCGGCATAATCTTCAGGACCGGAGGGGGGCTATCGGGCTCAGGAGTGATGGTTTCCGGGGGCAACAGTTTCCGTCTCCGCCAAATACAAATCAGACGAGCTTGTATCGGAGCAAAGAACGTGCGTCAAGACATTCCCGCAGATTGCGAGACAGGCTATCCCAAGGGTCACTTTACGGCAAATGTGAGCGGCGGGCGGGCTGCTTTACATTTGTCGCCGTCCAAAATCTGTTGCATTTATCGAATAAACCTAAAAAGCTGTCCCCGCTTTTAATTTGCTTCGAGGAGGTTAGCCTTGCTTGCAAATAAAACGTCGCGCAGAGAGTTTCTATTCCGTTCGGCCGCCGGCACACTGGCGCTGGCAGGCGGGACCGTACTGACACCGCCTGCGGCCGGCGCCGAAGCGAGCCCATCCGTTTCCCAAAAACCCAACATCATTTTCATTCTCGTGGACGATCTTGGCTGGGCGGAATTGGGTTGCTACGGCAACCGCTTCAATGAAACGCCGCATCTCGATGCTCTCGCTGCCGACGGCGTACGGTTCACCGACGCCTATGCATCGGCGCCCGTCTGTTCGCCGACCCGCGCAAGCATCATGACCGGCCAGTACCCCGCGCGCGTCGGGATCACCGACTACCTCCGCGGCGACGACCCCAAGTATCTTTCGCCCGATTTTATCACGCTGCCCGAAGTGCTGCGCGAGCAGGGCTATCGCACGGCCCTGATCGGCAAATGGCATTTGATGGGCGACTACAAATTGCGCAAAGGCGATCCGCACCTGCATGGATTCGACGAGGTCATCTGTTCCGAGACTGCCTACATCGGCGCCGGCAGCTATTTTCACCCCTATAAATTCATGCCGGAAGTCCAAGCCAAAGAACCCAACGAATATCTGACCGACCGGCTGAACGCCGAAGCGGTGGACTTCATCGAACGCCACAAAAACCGGCCGTTCTTCCTTTATCTCTCCCATTATGCGCCCCATACGCGCCTCGTCGGGAAAGAACCGCTGGTCGCCAAATATAAGGCCAAGCCCGGCGCCGGCCAAAAACAGAACAATCCGCTTTTGGCCGCCATGCTGGAAAGCATTGACGAAGGCGTGGGAAAGATTACCGACACGTTGATCCGATTGGGACTTGCCGACAATACGGCCGTCGTTTTTATGTCGGACAACGGCGGCGAACTGAACGTCACGTCGAACGCACCCTTGCGCGGCGGTAAATCTCAACTCTATGAAGGCGGTATCCGCGTTCCACTGATCATACGCTGGCCCGCCCGCGCCGGACGCGGCCTCGTTTGCCGCGAACCGGTCGGCAGCACCGACCTGTATCCTACGTTCATCGAGATGGCCGGCGGCCGCTGCAGTCCCAAACAAATCTGCGACGGCGAAAGTTTTCTCCCCTTGCTGCGCGGGCAGGGTTCCTTGAAGCGGCCGGCGCTGTTCTGGCATTACCCGCTGGATCAGCCGCATTTCTTGGGAGGACGGTCCTCCAGTGCGGTTCGTGCCGGCGACTTCAAGTTGATTGACTTTTTCCAAGACAATCGGGTCGAACTGTACAACTTGCGCGAGGACCTCGGCGAAACCGCCGATCTCTCGCAGAGACGCCCGGACAAAGCGAAGGAACTTCGCGAGATTCTCAAGCAATGGAAGAGCTCTTTGTAAAACTCCATGCATCCAAACCAGAACAACCCCGGTATCTTTCGGTGAAGGGGGAAAGAACGATGAAGCGATTGGTGCAGTTTGTTGCAGCGGCGGTGATGGCATGGTTTGCCCACGCGCCCGCCGCCGCTCAAGAACAATCCGCCGTTTTGCTCGAAGACCGTTTTGAAACCCAGCGTGTCGGAATGTTCTCGGCGGGCGTCATCGGCGCACATGCAGAGTATCACTTCCTGCCGGAAGTCGCCCCGAAAGGCAACTGGGTCGTTTCGTGCTTCCGCAGCGACGGCTCACAGCGCGCCTGGCGCGTCCTGCTCGAAGACGGCGCGCGCGTCATGTATCAATCCTACCGCGCATCAAAAGACGAGCGCACCTACACGCATCCCATGCTGATCGCCGGCGACCCCTTATGGCGCGACTACACGCTCTCCGTGCGGTTTGCCCCCGACTCCACCGACGGCCAAAGCGGTGTGGTGTTTCGCTATCGCAACGACCGCTGCTATTACTTTTTCGGCGTCAATGGAAACGAGCTGATTCTGAAACGCGTGCAACACGGCACCGTGTTTCATGATCTCGATGAGAAGATATTGGGCCGCGCCGAATTCTCTTGGAAGCCCAAACAATACCGCACAGCAGTTGTTATGGTCGGCGGCAACCGCATTCGCGCCGCCATTGAGGGCGGACCGACCCTTGAGGCAAACGACGACACGTATCGGGAGGGCAAAATTGGTCTGACCTCCGACGTCCCCACCCGTTTCAGCCATGTGAAGGTTACGACCACCGAAGCGGAGAAGAAGCGATTCGAGGCGGCACGCGCCGACCGCGAACGCGAGGAAGCCCGCCTGCAGGCGGCCAATCCCAAAATGGTTCTGTGGAAGAAAATCCAGACCCCCGGCTTTGGCGTCGGACGCAATCTCCGGTTCGGCGACCTCGACGGCGACAAACAGACCGACATCCTTATCTGCCAGATGCTCCATCACGGCCCGAAAGATCGAAACAGCGAAGTGGGCTGCCTGACCGCCATCACGCTTGAAGGCAAAATCCTCTGGCAAATTGGCACGCCCGACGCCTGGAAAGAGGGTCTGACCAACGATGTCGCCTTTCAAATCCATGACCTCGACGCCGACGGAAGGAACGAGGTCATCTACTGCAAAAATATGGAGCTCATTGTGGCGGACGGCGCGACAGGAAAAACCAAATACAAAGCCCCCACACCCGCCCTTCCCGCCGCACCCAAAAAGAAAGACCAACCCGGAAGCGCCTTCCCCCGCATCCTCGGCGACAGCCTTTTCTTTTGCGACATCCGCGGCACCGGCCACCCGCGCGACATTCTCCTCAAGGACCGCTACACCCATTTCTGGATGTTCAACGAACGCCTCGAACCCCTCTGGGATGCCGCCTGCAACACCGGCCATTACCCGTATGCCTGCGACATAGACCGCGACGGCAAGGACGAACTCATCGTCGGCTACTCGATGTTCGACCACGACGGCAAGCGTCTGTGGAGTCTCGACGGCCAAATGCAGGATCACGCCGACGGGGTGGCGATCGTACACTTCGGCAGCCAAACCGCCGTCGAGCCCCGCCTGCTGTGCGCCGCCAGCGACGAAGGCATATTCTTCACCGACATGAAGGGCAACGTCGTCACGCATCATCACCTCGGCCATGTTCAGAATCCGGCCGTGGCCAATTTCCGCTCGGATTTGCCCGGCCTCGAAACCGTCTCGATCAACTTCTGGGGGAATCAGGGGATTGTCCATTTCTTCGACGCCGAGGGGCGGCTCTATCACGACTTCGAACCCTGCCAGCACGGCAGCATGATGCTGCCGCTGAACTGGACAGGCCGCGACGAAGAGTATTTTGTCCTCTCGCCCGATGTCGAAACCGGCGGCGTCTTCGACGGCTGGGGGCGCAAAGTCCTTCAGTTCCCCGGCGACGGTCATCCCGACCTCTGCAACGCGGTGCTGGACATCACCGGCGATTGTCGCGATGAAATCGTCGTGTGGGACCCCTACGAAATCTGGATCTATACTCAGAGCGACAATCCAAAGCAGGGCAAGCTGTACAAGCCGGTGCGAAATCCGCTGTATAACTACTCCAACTACCAGGCCACAGTGAGCCTGCCCGGCTGGTCGGAATAAGACAGAAACGACAGGTGCGGCATAAGACCTCTCGTTACCTTCGAGCCATCCCATGAAGGTAAAAGACTTCCGCGAGTATTTCCGCTGGCGGCGCATTGTCCGCAACGCATGGGCGCTGATTCGCTTTCACAGAAAAGGCACCGGCGGCATACCCTTTGAGGTTCGGCTTCGCAACGGCACCCGTCTCTGTCTGGAAAACCCGCAGAGCGATTATCGCATCTTCCGCAACATCTTTCTCCGCGACGAATACCGCCTCGACCGCTACGAAAACTCCCGCTGGAATTGTGTCCTCGACCTCGGCGCCCACATCGGCCTGTTTGCCTGCCGCGTAGCCCCACGCGCGCAGCGTGTCATATCCTATGAACCCTTTCCCAAACACTACGCCCTTCTTGTCAGAAACGTGGAACCGTTCGGGCACGTCACGGCCGTCTGCGAAGCCGTTGCAGCCGACCGCGGCTCTGCAAAAATCTTCCATCCACACAAAGAGCGTTCGAGCGCGCAATACTCGCTTTTCCCCTCCGGTGAAGTCCACGGCAACGGTGAATTCACGGAAGTGCCCGCCACCACGCTCGCAGACATCTTCGAGCGCCACCAAATCGCCCAATGCGATCTTCTGAAACTGGACGTCGAAGGCGCCGAATACGACATTTTGGCCGAAGCCAACGCCGCGCTTCTCGCCCGTGTCCAACGCATCTGCGGCGAGTACCACCATACTGCCGGCGCATTGTCCGATCGGTCTGTCGAGGTGCTTGTCGCCCGCCTTCAATCCATCGGCTTTTCAGTCGAACTGGTCCCGCACCGCAAACGAAAAAACCACGGCCGCTTCTTCGCCGAACGTTTGCCCAAAGCCGCCGCATCGCCTCAGGAAAAGAAATAAACAACTGGCACACCCAACGGCCAATCGTTGCCTCGCCGTCCTTTTTGCATGAGGCTTTGTTTAAACCAACTCCGATTTGTCTTCACGCCAAGATTTTGCTTGAGAGCTTGCCGACAGCGGGCAAAGTCAAAAACGGCTGCCGGAACGGCTTCTAAAGAAAAAGCCAAACCACACATCCCGTCTGCGCAGCCACAACACTACACCAAATAGACATGCTCACACGGAGGTTGGCCCATGATTCAGGAAATCCCGGCCCGAAAGTTGAACGCAAAAAAGTTCATCACCGAAAAAGTGGCGGAAATTCAGCAAGCCGTCGGCGACGGCACAGCCATCAATGCCCTGTCCGGCGGCGTGGATTCCTCCACAGTCACCCTGCTCGGCCATCGCGCACTGGGCAAACGCCTGAAAACTGTCTTCATCGAAAACGGCCTGATGCGCGAGGGCGAACCCCAACGCGTCGTCTCTATATTTCGCAAACTTGGCGTCAAGGTCGAGATTGTGGACGCGCGCGAAGAGTTCTTTGCCGCCCTCAAAGGCATCACCGACCCCGAAGAAAAACGCGAAGCCATCACCCAGACCTTCTATCGCCACGTCTTCGGACGCATCGTCCGCGAAAGCGGCGCCAAGTTCCTCCTGCAAGGCACCATCCTGACCGACGTGGATGAAACCGTAGCGGGCATCAAGCGCCAGCACAATGTCTTTGAGCAGCTTGGCATCAACCCCGAAGAAGCGTTCGGCTATCGCATCCTCGAACCCTTGGTCCAGCTGCGCAAGGACGGTGTGCGCATGGTCGGACGCGCATTGGGACTGCCGGCCGAGACCTTCAAGCGCATCCCATTCCCCGGCCCCGCACTCGCAGCGCGCGTCATTGGCGAGGCCACGCCCGAACGGATCGCGATCGTCCGCAAGGCAACGGCCATCGTCGAACGCCTTCTGGCCAAGACCGGCGCCTTTCAGTATATGGCCATCTTGCACGAAGACCGCGTGACCGGCATGCGCGACGGGCGCCGCCAGTTCGGTCAACAAATCGAAGTGCGCTGCTGGGACAGCGTGGACGCACGCAAGGCCACACCCACGCGCCTGCCGTTTGCCACGTTGGAAAAACTGGCCCGCGAAATCCTCCGCAGCGTGCCCGACGTCGTCAGTGTAACCTACAACATCGCGCCCAAACCGCCCTCGACCATCGAGGCGGTATGAGCAACTCTGTGCGGAAACACAGGTCGTCCCAAACCCGCTGGCTGATTTTGCTTTTGACAGAGAGAAGCGGTTCCGCAAATTTCCTCTCGACGTGAACGAGGGGTTTTCGATACCGAGCGAACAAAAAAGCGGCGGGGAGGAATCACCATGAGCGCTCAACGCCGCCTCATACTGGCCGCAATTGCCGTGGCAGCAGCCATACCTTCCGCGCGCTCCGTCCCTGCCGACTTTGCCATCGGCGCGGACGTGTCGTTTCTGAAACAAGCCGAGGAACGCGGCGTCGTCTTCAAAGACGGTGGCGTGTCAAAACCCGGTCTTCAGATTCTCAAAGACCACGGATACAACTGGATCCGGCTTCGCCTGTTTCATACGCCCCCCCGCCTGCCCAACAACCTCGACTACACCCTCGCCCTTGCCGCGGACGCCCGTAAACTCGGCTTCAAGTTCCTTCTCAACTATCACTACTCCGACACATGGGCGGATCCCGGAAAACAGTTCATCCCCAAGGCTTGGGAAGGCAAATCGCACGCCGAACTCGTGCAGGCCGTCTTTGAATACACCCGCGACACCATCGCCGCCTTCCGCAACGCCGGCGTCATGCCCGACATGGTGCAAATCGGCAACGAAATCAGCAACGGCATGCTGTGGCCCGACGGCAAGTTGCCCGCGCAATGGGACAACTTTGCCGACTTGCTGAAGGCGGGCATCCGCGGCGTCGAGGCCGGCCGCGGCCACGCCCCAAGGCCCCGCATAATGATTCACATTGACAAGGGCGGAAATCAAAAGGCCACCAAAGCTTTCTTCGACAAGTTAAACGCCTATGCAATCCCCTACGACGTTATCGGCCAGTCGTATTATCCGTGGTGGCACGGCACACTCGATGCGCTGCGCGAAAACCTCGCTTTCATGGCCTCCGAGTATCAAAAAGATATTGTGCTGGTCGAAGTGGCCTATTGCTGGCGGCCTACAGAATATCGCACCCAAAGCGGGCCCTTCCCCGAGTCGCCCGAAGGCCAGCGCGCATTCCTCGACACGGTTCATCGCGCAGTGCGCGCGACCCCCAACGGCCGCGGCGCCGGCATTTTCTGGTGGGAGCCGGCGGTCGAAGGCAGGCTTCGCAACCGCGGCTTTTTTGACGACGACGGCAACGCCCTGCCCGTCATTCACGTATTCGATTCAACCAGGCCATTGGTCTATCTTTTCACTTCTTTTCGCGGCAATGGCGAGGATGGCTTGCATCTGGCGTGGAGCAACGACGGCTACAAATGGACCGATCTGGGCACGGTGTTTCTTGCCCCCAAGGTCGGCGTCAGCAAACTTATGCGCGACCCGTGTCTCATTCAGGCACCCAACGGGACGTTTCACATGGTATGGACCACCGGCTGGTCGGAAAAAGGCATCGGTTACGCCCGCTCCAAGGACCTCATCCACTGGTCTGACCAGAAATACCTCGAAGTGATGGCCCATGAGCCCACAACCCTGAACGCCTGGGCGCCGGAAATCTTTTACGACGCCCCCAACCAGCAATTCATTATCTACTGGTCCTCGACCATCCCCGGCCGCTTTCCCGGCGACGACGAACACGACCAGAAACGCAATCACCGCATGTATTACGTAACGACCAAAGACTTCGAGTCCTTCAGCCCGACGCGTTTGTTTTTCGATCCCGGCTACAGTGTCATTGACTCGATCATCGTCCCGCGCCGAAACGACTACGTCCTTGTGCTCAAAGACGAGCGGCGCGACATGCGGCGGTTGCGCGTGGCATTCGGCGACTCCCCTTTCGGCCCCTTCCGCAATATCTCCGAGCCGTTTACGCCGCCCTTTACCGAAGGGCCTTCGGCCTTGCAAATCGGCAATGAGTGGATTATCTACTTCGACATGTATCGCGACCGGAAATACGGCGCGGTCAAAACAAAAGATTTCCGAACCTTCACCGACATAACCGGGCAGATATCATTTCCGCCCGGACACAAACACGGAACTGTCCTCCGCATTTCCAAGGATGTTCTCGACCGGCTTATCCAATCGCAATGAGCCTTGATGACATTTCGCACGAACGAGAAAGGAGTGCACCATGAACACACAACGCAAAACTTGCGGACCGGTCCTTTCGCGGCGAAACTTTCTGAAAACCGCCGCTCTGGGTGCAGCGGCCGCCCCTGCCATTGTCCCCGCATCCGTCTTCGGTGCCAACGCGCCGAGCAACCGCATCACGGTTGGCGTCATCGGCTGCGGCAACCAAAGCACCATAGACATCCCCGCCTTCCTCGGCCATGACGACTGTCAGGTCGTGGCCGTCTGCGATGTCAACACCGCCAGCTACGGCTACAAAACTCCCGACCAGTTTCTGGGCCGCAAGCCCCAGCAGGAATTGGTCAACACCTTCTACGCCAAGAAGACCGGCAAAGGCTCTTACAAGGGCTGCGATGCCTACGAAGACTTTCGCCAGATCATCGAACGCAAGGACATTGACGCCGTCGTGATCATTGTCCCCGACCATTGGCACGCCTTGATGGTGGCGGCGGCGGCCAAAGCCGGCAAGGACATCTATTGCGAAAAACCGCTCTCGCTGACCATCAATCAAGGCAAGGCCATGATCAAGGTGGTCAACGAGCACAAGCGAATCCTCCAGACGGGCAGCATGTATCGCTCCAGCCCGGCCAATCGCTTTGGCTGCGAGCTGGTGCGCAACGGGCGCATCGGTCAAGTCAAGCGCGTGATCTGCAACGTGGCCGCCAACAATGCCGTCAGCCCGCCGCCCGGATGGCAACCCGACCCCGTTCCCGAAGGCTTCAACTATGACATGTGGCTGGGGCCGGCCCCCAAAGCCCCCTATCACCGCGACCGCTGCTTCTATCGCTTCCGCTTCATTCTCGACTACTCGGGTGGTCAGACCACCAACTTCGGCGCCCACTCGATTGACGTGGCCCAGTGGGCCTTGGGAACCGACGACACCGGACCGGTCGAGTTTGAAGACATGGGCTCCGAATGGCCGCCCAAGGGCGCGCTGTTCACCACAGCCACCAAGGTCGCCTTCCGCGCCCGCTATGCCAACGGCACCGAACTGATTTGCCAGACCGCCGAGCCCGGTTTCGGCACGCGGTTCGAGGGCACCGAAGGCACGCTCCAGTATGGCTACAAAGGCGTCCAGACCGAACCGGAATCCATCAAGACCTCACAGATCAAGCCCGACGAAATCCACCTGCCGGTCAGCAATCCGAACCGCAAGGACGACGCTTCCAAGAACTACATCCCCGACCACGTGCGCAATTTCCTCGATTGCGTCAAATCACGCAAGCCGACCGTCGAACCCGTCGAAGTCGGGCATCGCACCGCCACCATCTGCCATTTGGGCAACATTGCCATGCTGCTCAAGCGCAAGATTCGCTGGGATCCGGTGAAGGAAGAAATCATCGGCGACGAGGAAGCCGCCAAGATGATGGACCGCGCCATGCGCCCGCCGTGGACGTTGGCGTGATCCTGCGCAGGGCGAGTCGTATAAAGGTCGCCTTCGCTACACGTTCTTGGAGGGTTGGGTTCCACCCCAACCGCATCCGTATGTAACGCCCCATGGCTACTTTGCCTCTGCGACCGCAGGCAACGCCTTTCCTTCGCCCCCTAAACACACTACGCGCCCGTCCATCGTGGACATATAAATCCGCCCGCATGCCGCAATCATCCCGTCAAAGATCGGCACGCTTTCCAACCGGTATCGGGCCAGCGTCTCACCTTTCTCCGTGCCGACAACATGGAGCAATGCCCCCTTCTCCCCGCGCCATGCGGCATCCTGCTCGCGCAACTGGCGGTTGATTTCGTCATCATCCCCGGGAAGGAAGCCCAGCATCTTGGATTCGTCGGCCACATCGGGCGGACCGGCCACAATCAAGTTCTTGCCGGCCAGTGTCATGGCATTGACCAGAAGCGGCGGCGAGACGATTTGCCAATACACCTTGAACGGACCGGCCGTGCGGCCAAGGTCGCCGACAATGTTTGCGGCTCCGGTTTTCTTCGGCGGGG
>JAOAGV010000102.1:0-455 GCA_026415575.1 Candidatus Sumerlaeia bacterium | reverse complement strand
CCGCCTCTGCCGTTGCCGCTTTTTTCTTCGGCCGCTTGGCCGCCTTCTTGGGCGGGGTCGCTGGCATCACATCTGCTGCGCTCACCGCCGCAGCCGAAGTCGCCGAAACCTCCTCTTTTACATTGCGATCCGCAGCATAAAGCCGATACGTCGGTGTCGGCAGGAGTGTGTTGCCGAGATTGTCGGCCCGAAAGCCGTACGCGCGCGACTCGTCCAGCGCCATAATGCGCCCGCACGGCACCGCGCGTTGCGCCTGCGAGTATTCCGCCCACCCCTCGCCGGCATTCTGCCCGTATATCCAGTAGGTGCGATGAAACCATATGTCATCGAGAAAACCCGTCGGACAAAACAGGTGATTGTCCTCGCCGGAGAATTCATCCATGAGGGCGGAAACCGGCTCCGGCCCCACTCGCCTGCCTTCCAGATCAAACTTGCGCGTGGCCATGTAAATATAC
>JAOAGV010000101.1 GCA_026415575.1 Candidatus Sumerlaeia bacterium | reverse complement strand
GTTACCAGAACAATGCCGTTGGGCTTTTTGATAATCTTCATGAACTTTTCGAGCGTTTCGTGCGGCATGCCCAGCTGCCGGATGCCGACCATCATCATGTTCTTGTCGAGAATACGCATGACGCAGGCTTCGCCGTGGACGGTCGGCATGATCGAGACGCGCATGTCAATCTCGCGCCCTTCCATCGAGAGTTTGATGCGGCCGTCTTGGGGCTTGCGTGTTTCGGAAATGTTGAGGTTGGACATGACCTTGATGCGCGAGATGATGCCGACGTGCATGGACTTGGGCGGCGACGGGATTTCGCGCAACGCGCCGTCCACGCGATAGCGGATACGCAGGCTGTTGCTGAACGGCTCGATGTGCAGGTCGCTGGCGCGATCCTTGATGGCCTGCAACATGAGCAAATTCACCAGACGAATGACGGGCTGCTGGCTGGCAATTTCTTCGAGGCTGGAGAGGTCGAATTCCATGCCTTTTTCAAGGCGGAGGTTTTCGCCCTCGCGCTCGAGTTCCGCAACGGCCTTCTCAATCGTATCGTCGCCCACGCCGTAGTAGAGTTCCACATATTCGGCAAGGTCTTTTTCGTCGCAGACCACGGGGATGATGGGCCGTCCCGTCAGTAAACGCAGATCGTCGGGAATGTGAACGTTGAGGGGGTCGGAAATGGCCACGACCAGCGAGCCGTCGGCCTTGAGTTCCAGCGGCAGGCACTTGTTGGTCAAGGCAAAGGCGGCCGGGATCATGCGCAGGATGGCCGGATTGCCATGCTTGAAGTCTTGGAGCCGCACATATTGAAGACCCTGCTCTTCGGCGAGGACCTTCATGACGTTCATTTCGGCATCGGCGGCCATGGCGCCGCCGGCCACGGGGGCTTTGCGCAGCCGGTCGCCCAATTCGGAGTCCGGCGCAATGCGCGGCCGCGGGCCGCCGCGCGGAAGCGTTGCCTCCTCGCCGCTTTCGCCAGAAGGGCCGGATTCGGTCTTGAACAAACTTTTCATCTGCTCCCGAAAATCGGGGAGCGCCGCAGCATCCAGATCAATTTTAATTTCCATGGGTCTGTCCCTTTTTGTGTTTGTCTTTGCACGGGTTTGAGCGTCGCATCAACCGCGTGCATTGCGAGATACTCGTTTCGCCATTCTCCTCTCCGACACCGTCTAGAACGCTTCGGCGGCCACGGCGGGCGCTCCGCCGCCGCTCATCATGATCTTCTCCCGCATTTCCGACGGATAGTGTGCGCGCTCCATGCAGATTTCCGCCGTGATCTCGCCCCGACGGTAGAGACTGATTAGATAGTCGTCCATGGTAATCATGCCGTATTTCGAGCTGGTTTGAATCATCGAAATAATCCGGTTGGTTTTGTGTTCGCGAATCAGGTTGGCCACAGCCGGCGTCATGTGCATGATCTCGTAGCCGGCGACGCGGCCTTTGCCCGAGGCGCGCGGCAGCAGGGTTTGCGAAATCACCGTTTTCAGCATGACCGACAGCATGGCGCGGATCTGCTCTTGCTGGTTGACCGGAAAGGCGTCAATAATCCGGTCCACCGTGGACGATGCGCTGATCGTGTGCAGTGTGGCGAAGACCAAGTGGCCGGTTTCTGCAGCCACCAATGCTGCTTCCATCGTTTCAAGGTCGCGCATTTCGCCCACCAGAATGACATCGGGGTCCATACGCAGCACGCCGCGCAGCGCATAAGCAAACGAGGGCGTGTCCACATGCAACTCGCGGTGGGTTACGATGGCCCGTTTGTGCGGGTGAATGTATTCCAGCGGGTCCTCGATGGTTACAATATGCACGTAACGCTCGGAATTAATATAGTCAATCATGGTGGCAAGCGTGGTGGTCTTGCCGCTGCCCGTCGGGCCGGTGATCAACACCAGACCACGGTGGGCGTGGAGCATTTCGATGATGGACTCCTTGGGCAGACCGAGCTGGTCGAACGACAGGATCTTGGAGGGGATCAGCCGCATGACGATGCCGATGTTGCCGCGCGTGCGGAAAACGGCGCAGCGGAAACGGGCCAGCTCGCTGTAGCTGTAGGCAAAGTCTGCCGATCCGGTCTCCTGAATCATTTGCTGATAGCGCGGCGGGGTAATCTCGCGCATCAGCCGCTCGGTATCCTCGGGTGTCAAAATATCCGGGTCCACAATATCGAGGGTACCGTGCAGCCGCATAACGGCGGGCTTGCCTACGGACAGATGCAGGTCGGAACCGTCACGCTCCACCACCAAGCGGAGCATTTCATTCATCTCAAGCATGGCAGTCTCCCACTCACCTTCATATCAAAAATAGGGTGCACAACCGGCGCGGGAAAGGTCAAGTAAAATGTGCTTTCCATTTCCTTCGCTCGTTCATTCCGATGCATCTTTTTGCAAGGGTGCCGAGCCGCGAAGCCTTCATTAATTTGGCATGGAAACTCGCGAACCCTTCGGCCTAACGTGGCCTTTGGCCACAACCAAAGCAATGGGCACAGAGGCATATGCACAGGGGAATTGTGATTTCAGCCTGAGGGCGGCTTTTTCCGGTCCTGAAAGGGCCATCTACTTTAGGTCAAGGCAGCGCCTTGGGAAAGACCGCAAGCGAGGTTGGCAAGCCCTGAAGGGGCGCTATAGCGTTGGCCGCCGTCGTCGTTAGCGTGCTCTTTCAGGGGCAAAAAAACCTTGCCATCAAGAAGCGAACGATGCGGCCGCGCGTGTAGCGGGGTTAGAGCATCTTTATCCATGATCTACGCAAAAAGGCTACATCTCTAGATGAAATAAGAGTCTATCCGAAAACCGTTCGATCGTGGCATGGGCGCGCCGCCCAAGCATCTTGGCCGAGACGGCCAAGCCACGTTTTCGGATAGGCTCTAAAAAGGGTGGCGACCGGCTGAGTCTCAAAGGCCGCCGTCTGGCGGCCTGGTCTCTTGGCCTAAGACGCCCTTGGCGGGTCGAAAAGATTTGAGGGTTGTTCGATCCTGCTTGACAAGACTGCCGGAGGTTCCTTCTGGTATTACAGTATTACGGCATTGCGCGGCGCAGGATTACGCGTGTAGCAGCCTGCCCAGCCAAGTTCCTTGCGTCAACTCATTTCAGGAGGTCGCCATGAACCGGTTTCGTATCGCCACACTGATTGCCATGGCAGGTGTAATTTGTCTAACTGCGGCCAAGGCCGCGTCGCCGGCCCAATTGCCGCGACTCAAGGTCAGCGAAAACAAGCGGTTTTTGATTTGCGAGGATGGAACCCCCTTCTTCTGGCTTGGGGACACGGCTTGGGAACTGTTCCATCGCCTCAATCGTGAAGAAGCCGAGCGGTATTTGAAGAACCGTGCCGACAAAGGCTTCACGGTCATTCAGGCGGTGGTGCTGGCCGAACTGGACGGTCTGCACGACCCCAATCCCTATGGCCACACGCCGCTCAAGAACGACGATCCGACGCAGCCCAATGAGGAATACTTCAAGCACGTGGACTGGATCGTCAACAAGGCCAACGAACTTGGTCTCTATATCGGCATGTTGCCGACGTGGGGCGACAAGTGGAACCGCGGGCGCGGAGCCGGTCCGGAAATCTTTACGCCGGAAAATGCCGCGGCTTATGGCGAATGGCTGGGCCGGCGCTACAAGGACAAGGCAATCATCTGGATTCTGGGCGGCGACCGCAACGTGGAAACCGACCGCCAGAAGGACATCCTCCGCGCAATGGGTCTGGGGCTGCGCAAAGGAGACGGCGGGGCGCACTTGATCACCCTGCATCCGCGCGGCGGCGGACACGGTTCGGCGGCTGTTTTTCACAACGAAGATTGGATGGATTTCAATATGCTCCAGAACGGCCACAGTGGCATCTCGAACAACCACGTTTTTACCCGCGAGGTTTATGACCTCAAGCCCGTCAAGCCGGTCCTCGACGGCGAGCCGGTGTATGAAGACCATCCGCTGTCGTTCCGGCCGCAGGACAATGGCCACTCGATTGCGGCCGATGTGCGCCGCCCGCTTTACTGGGACTTGTTTAGCGGCGCATTCGGCCATACCTATGGCCATCACTCGGTCTGGCAGATGTATGCGCCCGGGCGAAGGCCCGTGAACGGCCCCCTGATGCCGTGGTATGAGGCGCTGGACCAGCCGGGAGCCGGCCAGATGCAGTATGGGCGGCGACTGATCGAGTCGCGGCCGTTCCTGACGCGCATCCCCGACGATTCGATTATCGTCCCGCATGAAGTGCCGACGGCGGTTCCAGGGGCGGGAATCAAGCGCTACATCGCCACACGAGACGAGGCAGGCACCTATGCGATGGTCTATGCGCCGGTCGGCCGCGCCTTTACCGTCCGCATGGACGTCATCAAAGGCGGGCCGGTCAAAGCCTGGTGGTATAATCCGCGCAACGGCGAGGCGACCGCCATTGGCGAGTTCCCCAATCAAGGCACGCGCCGGTTTCTTCCACCGGACCCGGGCGAACAGTTGGATTGGGTGCTGGTGCTGGATGATGCGACCAAGAACTATCCGCCTCCCGGACAACGGGGCAGGAAGTAGGGTGGAGAGGATCAAAAAAGCGGGACGGCATGGACAGGATGGGCGGTGAGGAGACAACCATGAAAGCATGGTGCATGCGAATTGTTGGAGTTACTTGCGTTGTATGTTGGAGTGTGGCCCAGACAGTTGCAGGAGGTGCAGCGACTCAAAAAGACGTGTATTTTCCGCCGCCGGATTCCCAAGGCGGCTGGCGTATCCTGAAAACTCCCGATGAAATCCGCCGCGTGGCGGGAATGGACGTTGCGAAACTGGACGAAGCCTTCGCGATTGCCGCCGCCAGCACCAAAAACGGCGGTCTGCTGGTCGTGCGCCGCGGCTGGCTGGTCTATGAGCGCTACTTTGGCCGCGGCCACCGCGAGGCCACGCCCAATCTGGCCTCCTGCGGCAAGTCCTTCACCAGCATTGCGATGGGGATTCTCATGGCCGAGCGGCCCGACCTATTCCCCGACGGCTTGGAGACAAAAGTTTTTACGCCAAAGTATTTCCCGCCCGAAGCATTCCCCTTGAGCGATCCCGCGAAAGCCGAAATCAAGCTCGGCCAGCTTCTGGCGTTCTCCGCCGGTATTCGCGGCAACAATCCGTGCATTGTGCGCGGCAAGGAGACCATCATTGACCCGCCCGGCCCCGACGGCTGGCCAGCTATGGTGGACGAGATCGCGCTGGGCAAACGCGACCATCAAAGCGGCACGCAACGCTTTTCGGCCGCGACGCTGTGGTGTCCGCCCGGCGGCGGCTACTCGTATGCAAGCTCGTCCATTCATCTGGTTTCAATGATCATTCGGCATGTGACCGGGATGGAACTGGAGGAGTATGTCCGAAAACGTCTGGCCGAGCCGATGGGTTGGGGCCGTTTCACCTATGCCTATCGCTATGCGAAGGAACTCACGCATACGCCCGGCGGCGGCGGGATTGCCGTGCGGGCAACCGATATGCTGCGGTTCGGCTATCTGCTCCTGAACGACGGGCGCTGGGGCGACCGGCAGCTGGTGCCGGCAGAGTATGTGCGCCACTGCCGCAGCCAATCGCCGTACAATCCGCATTTCCCCTACAGCCTTCAGTTTGATGTGAATACCGACGGCCACTATCCCGAATATCCGCGCGACGCTTTCTGGAAGTCCGGCAGTGGCGCCCACGTGCTGTATGTGGTGCCGTCGCTCGATCTGGTTGTCTGGAAATTGGCCGGACGCGACTCGCAGTATGGCGAAAGCGACACAGGGGTGCCGTTGCTTGAGGAAGCGGCAAAGGCCGGCGAGACACGCAAGGACTGGAAAGCGACAGTCAGCGAACGCGAAGGCGAGCGCAGGGTATTGCAAAAAGTGATCGAAGCCATTGTGGATGGGAAAAGCGGGCCGGGGGGTTTGGAGAACGAGAAGAAAAAGAAACGCGCTGAAGCAGCACCCACGAGCAGCAAGAGCCCCGCTAATGCAGGAATTCCATATTTGCCGGGACAGATAATCCTCCATCCGGACAATCGCACCTGTCTGGCCTACAACCGCGACCGCGACGGCGATGGGCGGCCCGATCTCTGCTTCATTTGCGGCCCCGGCGGCCCGGAAGGATTCCTCTATGGCGACATCAGCGATGGGCTTACGCAGGATCAGGTGTTGGATGAGATTATCCGCCATGGCGGCAATTCGCTCTACATCATGGGGATTCGTTCACACGGCGGCGACGGCAAGCCCGACCATAATCCCTTCATCGGGCATGACCCGTCCAAAGGCCTCGACCCGAAAATTCTCGATCAGTGGGAGAAATGGTTCCAGCGGATGGAAGAACACGGCATCGTGATTTACTTTTTCTTTTACGACGATGGGGTGAAACTTTGGCGCGGTGATGACCTTGAACCGCAGGAACGGGCCTACATCCGGGGAATCGTGGATCGCTTCGAGCATCATCCGAACCTGATCTGGTGCATTGCCGAGGAATACAAGGAAGCGCTGTCGCCGGAGAAGGCGCGAAAAATCGCCGCCGAAATTCGCAACGCCGACGACCACGACCACATCATCGCCGTCCATCAACACAGCGGCATCCGCTTTGATTTTCCCGATACGCCCAACATCGAGCAGTTCGCCATGCAGTTGAGCGCCGAAAGCCCCGCCGAAGTTCATGCGCTTTGCAGACAGGCGCAAGGTCTGGCCGCCGGACGCTTCAATGTGCTCATGGTCGAACTGTCCACCTATCACGCCGACCTGATGATTCAGGGCGACCGCGCCGGCGTACGCAAAGTCAACTGGGCCGCCGCCATGACGGGCATGGGCGTAATGCACTTGGGCACATGGGAGGTCAGCCAAGGGCGCAAGCCGCCGACCGCCGGCATGTTGCAGGACTACCGGCATCTCCAGCGGTTCTTTGAATCGTTGCGCGACCTGCCGGAGATGAAAATCCTCGATGAGCGGGTGCGCGAAGGAACCGCATGGATGTTGGGAAAGCCCGGCCATTACATCGCATATTTCCCCGACGGCGGGCGTGCCACATTCGACCTTTCCGACTTTTCTGGAACTCTTGCCGCCCAATGGGTTGATCCGCGCGAAGGCACTTCGCGAACGATTGCTCCCGTCCGTGCCGGATCTGCTTGCGTTTTTCAGGCGCCCGACTCACAAGACTGGCTGTTGCACCTCGCCGCCGCCGATACGGCGCGGTGAAAAGTATTCAGGAGAGTCCTCCGCACTTGGTGCGGAAGAAAGCGAGGGAAAGACTATGCGTGAGAATGAACGGCACAATGGCGGTATTCGATGCGGCCATACCGCCCGTTCATGCGGCTGCAGCGGATTGTCGCGGCGGTCGTTTCTGGGAACGATGGCGCTGGGTGCAGCCGCACTCGGCACGGGCTGTGTGCGTACAACGGCGTTGTTTGCGCCGCCCCGCCCGAAGGAGGTCATAGACCTTGGCGCATTTCGGCCGCGGCCGACAGTGCGGATTATGACCGTCGTTGTGCGCGAAAAGCCGCCCTACTGGCTGGGCTGGCCGGGAACCTCGTATGATCTGGAAGGCTGGCGAAAACGCTATGCCGAGACGTTTGAGCAGTGCGCCAAGCGCGTCGGAGTCCAACTCATCGAGGAGTCCCAGCCGCTCGAAGAACCCGAATCGGTCGGACCTTTTCTGAAAAAAGTGGCTGCTGAAAAACCGGACGCCGTGCTGATTCACATCCAGCATATCCGGCGGTGGCCGATGGCCGGCGAGATTGCCAAGGCCGGTGTTCCCACGATTGTGTTTTCGCCGGTTGGCATGGCTTTTACCGGCCACGTCAAGTCGCTGGCTTTCCAGAAAGGCGTTCATGTCATTTCCTCGCTGGATACGCGCGCCGTCGAGCAGGCCTTCCGGATGGTTCGCACCAAGCGGCAGCTGGCCGAAACGAAGCTTCTGGTGCTTCGCGGAACCGAGCGCAAGGAAGAGGTTCTGGGCAATCTCGGCGTGACGGTGCGCACGATTCCGCGCGTAACATTCGAGGAGATGTTCCAGCAAACGCCCGTGAGCGAGGAAGCCCGCTATGTGGCCTACAAGCGGTTCAAAGAAGCGGACGATGTGATTGAGCCGACAAAGGAAGACGGCCTGAATGCCGCCCGTTCGTTCATCGCCGCCAAGCAGATTCTCAAGAACGAGGGCTGTAATGCGCTGACCACAGACTGCCTCGGCATGGTCACGCAGAAAAAAGTTCCCACGCCGCCATGCATGGCCGCTTCGATCTTTCAAGACGCCGGTGTGACCTACGGCTGCGAGGCGGCAGTCTGGCCTGCGGTCTCGCTTATGTTGACCAGCTACCTGTTCGACAAGCCGGGCTTTATGAACGATCCGGTGCCGGAAACCGTCAAAAACGTGCTGATTGCGGCGCACTGCGTCAGCGGAACAAAAATCTACGGTCTCCAGAAAGACGACCATGCGCCGTTTATCTTGCGCAGCCATTCCGAGTCCAATCTCGGCGTTTCCACCCAAGTGCTCTGGCCCGAAGGCAAGCCCGTGACGCTGGTGCTGTTCACCAAGCCCGACTCGCTGATCGTGGATACGGGCCGGGTGGTCGGAAATGTCCAGACACCTCCGGCGGGCGGCTGCCGCACCAGCGTCGAGATCGCCATGGACAACATCGAGGATGCCCGCGACGTGCTGGGGTTCCATCAGGTGGTGTTTTACGGCGACCATCGGCGCGACATTGAGGCATTCTGCCAGCTGTATGGCATCGAGGCGGTGCATTCGCCGCGCACGCACGCCGAGGCGCCGCCGGCTCCGCCTGCCGCGCCGAAGAAAAAGGCCGCCGAACCCTCGCCGGCTGAGAAGAAGAAGGAAGTCTGAGAGAGTGAAGTAACATCAAGAACCTGTGGGGAAAATCCATTCCGCATTTCCCGGTGGGTAGGGATTTTCTATTTTAGCGGCGGCTTTCCGGCTCGAACCACCCGCCAAAGTGGGAACTGCCAACGGACACCGACAGGCTCCTAAAAAAAGAAAGGAAAAGAGAATGAATCGAGTAAGGTTTGTCGGCACCATGTATTTGGCCCTAGTGGCGGGTCTCATCTGCGCATCAGGTCTGTTTGCCGGTGAACCGCCCTTGCGGGCCGAGAAAGTCGCCGAAGGCGCCTATCCCGACCTTGCCGTGGACACAGCCGGCAATGTGCATCTGGTCTATGTGCGCGACGGCGCGTTGTATTATCGGAAATATGCAGCCGACCGCGCCGCTTGGGGCGATGAGCAGCCCACCGGCCTGCCCGCCGGCATGGTCCATCGCAGCGATCCCGATGTCGCCATAGACTCCACCGGCCGGCCCCACGTGGTGGTGGGTTCGACCTACGGCTGGTGGAATGGCGCTAAGTGGGAGCAGATGGTGCCCGGTTTCGAGCGCGATACGGCATTGGCCATTGATGCACAGGACAATGTGTATATCTGCAAACGCGACGGCGCGCAGAAGGGGTATCTTGGGTTGCTGGTGCGCAAGGCCGGCGCGCCTGCGTTCGATGTGCTGCCCGATCCCGACATCGCCGGCGGTCTGCCGCGCGGCGAGAACAATCACGTCTATGGCCATGTGTTCACCGGACCGGGCAAAAACGAAATTCACATCGTTTATCGCCACGGCGCTCCGCCGGCCAAATGCGCCTATCGCACATCGCGCGACGGCGGCAAGACGTGGGCCGGCACCGGCATCACCGCCGACGACTTCGAGGCCCCTAGCGGCCTTGTCGCTCCCGACGGTACGATTTATGCCGTCTCCGGCAATGGTTCGGTGTTTCAGCGGGGCAATGCTCCCGACCAATGGCAGGCCCTCGGGCGGGCGGTGACCGCCACGCGGCGCGATCTGCCGGCTCTGGCCGCCGATTCCAAAGGCGCCTTGTATGCGGTGGGCTTTGGGGGGAGGATCAACATTCGTACGGACGGCCGGTGGGTCGGCGAACGCCGGTTGCCGTCGCAATCGGGCAAGCCGATCGGCTATGTCGAGGCCGCCGGCGGCAAAGATTGCGCGCTTGTCGTTTGGGAAGAAGGCGACAAGATCAACAAGGAGGAAGCCGCGGGCACGTCGCAAATCTATTTTGCCCGCCTGAGGCCCGCTGCTTTGGCCGCCTTGCCCGAGGTTCCTCCGGCGTCTCCGCCCGCGGCTGAAGGGCAACAAGCGGCTGCCAAACAACCGGAAAAGAAAACCACGCCCAAACCACCCTCAAAACCCCGCATCGAAGGTGGCACGCAACGCGTCGGCTTGTGGGACCGCTTCGAGTGGATGCTTCGCAATCCGCGCACCTATGCCGACCCGTATCGCGATGTAACACTGGAGGCCACCTACACGCGGCCGGACGGCAGCACCGTTCGGTTTTGGGGTTTCTATGACGGCGATGGTTTCTGGAAAATCCGGTTCATGCCCGACCAGGCAGGAACGTGGAAATTCGAGGCGCGGTTTTCGGACGGCGCACCGGGAGCCAGCGGGCAGTTTGAATGCATCAAGTCCGACCTTCCCGGCATGGTCTGCGTCTATTCGCCCAATCCCCGGTGGTTCGGGTTCAAGGGCGGCGATCCCGTTCTCGTTCGCAGCTTCCACGTCGGCGACCGTTTCTTCGCCGCCAACTGGCCGGACGCAGAACGGAAGACCTTTCTGGATTGGGCACAGGCTCAAGGCTACAACATGCTTTCGATCGCCAGCCATTATCTGAACCGCAATGCAGAGGGCCGCGGGAGGGGCTGGGATACGCCCGCTCTTTGGCCGCTGAACCCCGATGAATATGCGCGCATGGAGACCATTCTCGACGATCTGGCGGCGCGGCGGATTCTGGTTTTCCCCTTTGCGGGATTTTTCGGACAAAGTTCCAACTATCCGCGCAACCCCGCCGATCAGGAACTCTACATTCGCTACACGCTGGCGCGCATCGGCTGCTATTGGAATCTGCTGTTCAACGTGGCCGGCCCCGAACCCAATGTCGGCAAGGTCTGGATGGCCGACGCCGACGTCCAGCGGCTGGGACGGCTCATCCGCAAACTCGATGTCTTCCGCCATCCCGTCTCCGTTCACAATCAGACGGGCGACGATCCGTATCGCGACTCCGACTGGACCGACTATGGCGTTCTGCAGGGGCCGAAGACTACCGACCGAAAGCGCCTCAGCGCCGGTTTGCTCAAGAACCAGCATCCGGCCAAACCGTTGTATGCGCAGGAAACTCTTTGGTCGGGCAACAAGAACCACCCCAACTACAGCGACACCGACATCCGCAAGAACGCCTATGTCATCAACATGTGCGCGACGTCGTTTTGCTTTGCCGACAACGGCGGCGGCGACTCATCGGCCGGTTTCAGCGGCTCGATGAACCCCGCCGACCGGCATCCAAAACACCATGACATTGTCAAGGCCGTGTGGGATTTCTTTGCTTCCATTCCTTTTCACCGGATGACGCCACATCCGGAGCTGGTGGACAACGGATGGTGTCTGGCCGATCCGGGCCGGATGGTTCTGGTTTATCTCGAATCGCCGGGGACGGTGAATGTGAAATTGTCCGGCGGGCCATACAAGGTCGAATGGATCAATGCACAGAATACCAAGGACCGGCGTGCAGGCGGCACGACTCCTGACGGCAAGGCACTCAAGACGCCCGACGGTGGCGATGACTGGCTGCTGTGGCTGGTGCGGTCGGAGAAATAGTCAGCCTCACGAAATTCGGGAGGGGAAGTTATATATCTCACGTCGCGTTGCGGGTGGAGGGTCGGGTTCCACCCCGACCACTTTTTTGGATTCGGGCGCCGTGGAAGGCGCCCCTCCACTGGAGGGTCGGGTTCCACCCCGACCGGTGTTGCAACCATTACGGACTCAGGTTCACCGGTCACGCGGTGAATGAGAACTCTTTACAAATCTTCGAAGACTACTTTGACAGGAGGAAAATCCTATGACGCATGGAATTGGCCTGAAACACATCTCGGTTAAAGTCATCCTAATACTCCTCATTGGTATTCGATGGTCGTTCGGCGCCGCATCCCCAACCGCCCCCGTCTTCGGCGTCCATGAAGTGGCACTGAGTGCGTCGGAGCAATATGCCAACCCCTACACCGATCTTTCCGCCGAGGCGCTGATTACCGAGCCGGACGGCAAGACGCAGCGCACGGTGCCGCTCTTTTGGGACGGCGGCTCGGTGTGGAAATTCCGCTTTTCACCCGACCGCCCGGGCGCTTGGACTTGGGCCGTCAAGAGCAGCGACAAAGGTCTGAACGGACAGTCGGGACGTTTCGAGGCCGTCGCTTCCGACCGCAAGGGAAGCATCCGGCCGATGAAAGGCTTCCCGCTTCACTTCGAACGACAGGACGGCTCGCCGTTCTGGTTCATGGGCGATACGGCTTGGGCGCTTTACACCGACAGCGCCGAGGAGAAGTTCGACCGCACTCAGGCATTTCGCTACATCACCGAGCGTGCCGCCCAAGGCTTCAATGTGCTTCACTCGATGCTCCTGAGCGAGGCGGGTTGGGGCAACGCCGGCGGTCCGCCGTTCGCCGACTTGGCCGCCGAGAAGATCAACCCCGCCTACTGGCAGGAAGTGGACACGCGGCTGGGTTTCGCCAACGGCAAGGGGATGGTGTGCGGACTGGCTCTGGCGTGGGGCGACAAGAGGAAGGTTGAACCCTATGCATGGCGGATGTTCCCGAACGTCGAGGCGCGCAAGCGCTATGCCCGCTACATCGCCGCGCGCTACAGCGCCTACGACGTCTATTTCATCGTCTCGGGCGAGTGGCACGCCGAGGTTCGTACGCGCAATGCGCCGATCGAGGACGTTCGCCGCGAGTTCTTCGAAATCGGCGCCGTTGTCAAATCCTCCGACCCCCACGGACGCATGATCTGCATTCATCCGATGACCGCCGGCGGCAGCGTCCGCGAGTTCAACGAGTCGGGCTGGATGTCCTTCGGCGACTATCAGCAAAACTACAACAATCTGCACGCGCGCATTCTCGAATCGCGACAGTTCAACAAACCGGTCGTCAATTCCGAATACGGCTACTTTCTGCGCGATCAAAACGGCGACGGAGTGCCCGACAAGGATAACAGCACCAGTCTCGATGCCATGCGCCATGCCACGTGGGACATCGTCATGGCAGGCGGCTACGTGGTTACCGGCTTTGGCACCACGTATTTCGGCGGCAATCGCGATCCGGGGCCGTTTGATCTGGATGCCGCCAAAAATGATCCGTGGGAAAAGCAGATCGGTCTGATCAAACAGTTGTTCGAGGCTTTGGAATGGTGGAAACTTGAGCCGCACGATGAGCTAATCCGTTGCGCCGCACCGCGCGGTAAAGACCGAAAGGAACTCAACGTGACCGTGCCGCCGGAAACCACCTACTGGTGTCTGGCCGACCCCGGCCGATTGTATGTGCTCTATGTCCGCGGGCTGAACGATCCGGTGGAATTGACCCTGCCCGAAGGCAAGCAAGCGTGGCGCATTCGGCAATTCGATCCGCGCACCGGCGATTGGAAAGACTTGAAAATGGCAGAAGGGAAAACATTTGCCTATCGGCCGCCCGATGTGCAGGATTGGGTGGTGATGGTCGCCAATTCGCAGGTTTCCAAACCGTGAGTGTTGGAGGGGAACATGTCAGAGACAACCCGACGCCGGTTTCTGGCCGCAGCCGGGGCGATGGCCGGTGCTCCCGCTGTGCTGTCGGCCGTTCGCGGCGCGGCTGCGCCCGCCGAGAGAGTCCGCCATGCCGTTATCGGCACCGGCGGACAAGGGACAAACCACTGCCGCGCGTTCTCAAAAATTCCCGGCTGCGAAGTCGTCGCCGTTTGCGACGTGGACCCGCAGCGCCGCGCCAATGCCGCCAAAGTCCTGCCCAATCCCGACAAAGTCGCGCAATATGAAGACTTTCGCAAACTGCTCGAAGACAAGACCATTGACACAGTCAGCATCGCCACGGCCGACCACTGGCACACGCCGATTGCGCTGGCGGCCATTCTCGCCGGCAAGCATGTCTATGTGGAAAAGCCGTGCAGCCACAACGTCGCCGAGGGCGACCTGCTGGTCGAGGCCGCGCGCAAACATAACAAGTGTGTGCAGCATGGAACGCAGGCACGCTCCAATCCGGCCATTCAGGCCGCTGTGCAGTTTCTCCGCGATGGCGGACTGGGTAAAGTCCGAATGGCCAAGGCCATCAACCACCAGCTGCGCAAACCCATCGGTCGCGCTCCCGACTCCAAGCCGCCCGCCGGCGTCAACTACGACTTGTGGCTGGGGCCGGCGCCCTTGCGTCCCTTCAGCGCCAACCGCTGGCACTACAACTGGCACTGGCATTGGGACTACGGTTGCGGCGATCTCGGCAACGACGGAATTCACCAGATTGACATCGCGCGATGGGGGTTGGGCGTAGGCTGGCCCAAAGCGGTTGCGGGCACCGGCGGCCATCTCTTTTACAACGACGACCACGAAACGCCCGACACGCAGGTGCTGGTCTATGAATACGACCAGTGCTATCTGATGTACGAAATGCGGTTGTGGACCAACTACCCGCTCGAAGGCCACGACAACGGCGATGTGTTTTACGGCGACAAAGGCCGGCTCGACATCGGCCGCGAAGGTTGCTTTGTCACCCTAATCGGCGAAGAGCCGAAGCCTCTGGGCGGCAAGGAACGGTCGGATGTTGCCGTGCACGCGGCCAACTTCCTCGATGCCGTTCGCGCCAACGACCCCAAAAAACTTAACGCGCCGGTTGAGGAAGGGGCGGTTTCGGCGGCATTGTGCCATCTCGGCAACATCGTCACGCGCCTGAACTGCGGGCGGATTTGCTACGACCCGGTCCAGCGTGTCGTTGTGGATAATCCCAAGGCGACCGGGCTTCTCAAGCGAACCTATCGAGCCGGCTACGAGCTGCCGGAGATTGGTTCATAGCCGCCCTCGCGTTTTGCCCAACGGCGTGAGCGAAAGAATTTATTCCGGTGGAGGGAGACCGCTTAAGGCGTCCGAATAAAAAACGGTCGGGGTGGAACCCGACCCTCCAGTGGAGGGACGCTTTCCACAGCGTCCGAAGGAAATAGGTTGAAAGCGGATTATGCATGATATGGTCGGGTCGGAACCCGACCCTCCATGGCAAATTCAAAATGGGTCGGGGTGGAACCCGACCCTCCAAGCTGAGAGAGAGGGGGAGCATCCTGCGTTTTTTCTGGAATTTCTGCGGGGCTTTGCCGATGCTTTCCGCCAGTTGTGCATGTCGTGCAGGAAATGGAAACCGCCCGCGAAAGTCCCGAATACGTTCGATGCAGTCTGGCCGCCGCCATGACGCTGGGTCTGAAACCCGGACGATTCTGGCGCGGCGCGCGTCTCTATTGTATCAACTTGCTGCTGGCTTATGAAGACGGCTGCGCCGGCGCGTGTGCCTATTGCGGCCTGAACCGGCGCCGCGTGGTCGAGATGCACAACGCACCTGACGCCGGTCCCACCTTCATTCGCGTCGAGTGGCCCGTTTTCCCCTTGCGCGAGATTCTTGCCCGCCTGCCCGATTACAGCCATGTTCAGCGGGTCTGCATTTCGATGGTCGCACATCGGCGCGCGCTCGACGACACGCTGAGCGTGGCCGATGCCGTTCGCCGCAACTCCGCCGTTCCGATTTCCGCACTCATCACCCCCACCCTCGTGGATGCCGGCGGCTTGAAGCGCCTGCGGCGGGCGGGCGTGGACAAGATTGGGATCGCGATTGACGCCGCAACGCCGGAGATTTTCGATCGCCTGCGCGGGCGCGCCGTCGGCGGCCCCCACCGCTGGGAAACGTACTGGGAGCGGTTCGCCGAAGCCGTCGAGATGTTTGGCCGCGGCAACGTCGGCAGCCATTTTATTGTCGGTCTGGGCGAAACCGAACGCGACATGGTCAAAGCGTTTCAGGCTGTCCATGACCTCGGCGGATTGAACCAGCTGTTCTCGTTTTATCCCGAAGCCGGTTCGGCGATGGAACATGCCGACCCGCCGCCGATGGCCGCGTATCGCCGGCTTCAGCTGGCAGCGCACCTGATTGACAAGGGGCGGATTTCGTTCGATGATTTTTTATTCAATCCCGAAACCGGCACGATTGCCTCGTTCGGTCTGCCGGCCGACGAACTCGAACGCGTCATCGCCGACGGCGAGGCGTTTATGACGCGCGGCTGCGCCGGCAGCGACGGGCACGTTGCCTGCAACCGGCCTTTTGCCAACTCGCCGCCCGGACCGGCCCTGCGCAATTTCCCTTTCCCGCCCGCATCGGACGACCTCGAACGGATCCGGCGGCAGCTGGCCGGCGGGTGGCGCGACGAGCCGCCTCCGATGCACCGGCTTCGGCCTGTCCGCCGCGAGATTCTTTTTTTCGCGCCGAGCATCAAGCATTTCGACACCGATGACTATACGAGCTCCGGCAAACCGGTCTATATCGCCGCGTCGGTCACCGGCCGCCATTGCGACTTGCAATGCCTGCATTGCGGCGGATGCCTGCTCCAGCGCACCTATCCGGTCGAGACGCCCGAAGCCCTTTGGGAACTGGCCGTTCGCCTCAAAGATCAAGGCCTGCGCGGCGTGCTCCTGACCGGCGGCTGCACCGACGACGGCATTGTTCCTCTGGCCGGATTTTGTCCGATGCTGGCGCGGTTGAAGTCTGAACTGGGACTCGAAACCACGGTTCATTCCAAACTGGTGGACCGCCACCTTGCCGATGCCCTGTGTCTCAGCCGCGCCACGGCTGTTTTGGTGGACGTGGTCGGCTCGCTCGACATGCTCCAGCGCGTCTATCGTCTGCCGGACAAGACGCTCGATGACGTGCGGCGCAGCCTCGATCTGCTGGCCGAGCGCGACCTGCCTGTCTCGCCCCACGTCGTGCTCGACAATCTGGCCGGCGGCGACGGCGGGTCGGGCGACCGCGCCCTCGCCATGCTCGAAGGCCGCGCGCTGCGCTCGCTGGTCATTGTGATGCTGATGGCCCTGCCGGGTCATTCAGTCGGGCCGACGATCGGCTGGGATTTGCGCGAGGTGCGGCGGCTGTTTGAAAAGGCGCGGACGATGTTCCCCAAGACCCCGCTGCTTCTGGGGTGCGCACGGCCGCTGGGGCCGCTGCAAAAACAAATAGACGCCATCGCGCTCGATGCCGGATTCGACGGCATCGCGTTTCCGTCCGAGGGCACGGCCGCCCGCGCGCGCGAGTTGGGCCGCACGCCGCGCTTCTCCGAACTCTGCTGCTCGCTTCTGATGTAGGCGTCTCCGGCCCTTTGCGCTTGACGGCGGCGGGGGCGTGCGGCTTGGTCCGGTTCATGGCGGCAGCACGAGGTTTCCTCCATGCCGTAATCGCCAACGGATCCAATCCTAATTCAACTTTTCGAGGTGAAATCATGACGACTTCCGCGATGCTGCAACGCAGGGACATGCTCAGACTTCTGGCTGCGGGAGCCACAGCGCCGGCCATAGCCGCGCAAAACGTTTTTGCGGCTGCCGCCGGCGAAAAACTCAACGTGCTCATGCCTGTCTCTTATACACATCT
>JAOAGV010000100.1 GCA_026415575.1 Candidatus Sumerlaeia bacterium | reverse complement strand
GAAATCGTCGGTGTAAGAAATCTTCAGTGCCAGAAAGCGTCGGTGCATGAAATCTACGGTGTATAAAATTTTCGGTGAGTGAAAGTGTAGGTGTATGAAATCTACGGTGCGTGAAATCGTCGGTGTAAGAAATCTTCAGTGCCAGAAAGCGTCGGTGCATGAAATCTACGGTGTATAAAATTTTCGGTGTGTGAAAGTATAGGTGTATGAAATCTACGGTGCGTGAAATCGTCGGTGTATCAAATCTTCAGTGCCAGGAAGCGTCGGTGTATGAAATTTTCGGTGCATGAAATCTACGGTGCGTGAAAGCGTCGGTGCATGAAATCTACGGTGATAAAATCTGCGGTGCGTGAAAAATGTTGTCATCTTACGCCCAAGAGATTAGCAACCAAGCAGCGCATGCCAAAGCCTCACATAGGCGGTGAACGAAAGGTGTTGTCCTGTTTTTCGGCTTTGTTCCAAAAGCCCTTGCGGAGGGCAGTTTTATTGAGCATTGCCGGGCAGTAGTTTTATGGGCCGCAATCCGGGAGCCAAAGACCAGCGGTCCATCTGAGTTCCAAGTATTGGCCGATACTTATGCAATCAGACAAACAATCATCCATAAACAGTCAGGGTTTTCCGTCCGCTGAAACGTGCAAGGGTTCCGGAACCCGCGCAATGACCGATTCAGCAATTCGCAATCTCGGCATTTGTCCCAAGTGCGACGAGATTGTCCCCCTCCATCACGAGGAACGCGACGGCAAGGTCTATCTGCGGAAGGACTGCCCGAAGTGCGGGGTGACGGAAACGCTGGTCGCCTCGAACATCGCACGCTGGCGCGCCAAACGCGATCTGTGCGGCTATCAGGGCGAGGCCGAAGCGACGTGCAGCGTGCGGTGTATGGAGTGCGACCACGGCAAGCCGCCGACGCTGGTCTTTGTAGACGTCACCAACCGCTGCAACATGAACTGTCCGATCTGTCTGGCCAACATTCCGGCCATGGGCTTCAAGTTCGACCCGCCCATGGCCTATTTCGAGAAGATTTTCAAGAAGCTGGCCACCTACACGCCCAAGCCGCGCATTCAGCTGTTCGGCGGCGAGCCGACCGTGCGCGACGACCTGATAGACATCATTCTTCTGGCCAAATCGCTGGGGCTGTCGGCGCGTGTCGTAACCAACGGCATCCGGCTGGCCAACGAGGACTACTGCCGCCGCCTCCTTGAAACGGGTTGCCAGTTGATGTTTGCATTTGACGGCCGGCACCCGGACATTTACCGGCGGCTGCGTAAAAGCGAAAAGTCGCTCGATCTCAAACGTCGGGCACTCGACAATGTGCGCAAGTATTTCAAATCCAAAGTCACCCTCATGTCGTGCGCGGGGCTGGGCGTGAACGACCAATACATCGCCGACCTGATCGCCTTCTGCCACGAGCGGCGTGACTATATCGCGGCGCTGGATTTGATTCCCTTGGTCGAGACATGGGGGCCCGAGCAAGTCGAGGCGGGCGACACCACGATTGACGATGTCGAGCAAATGGTGGCGGCGGCGCTGCCCGGAACGGAATTTGTTCCGTCGGGTATTTTTTACAAATTCCCAACCTTTCGCGCGCTGTTCAACATGCGGTTCACGTTCGGCGGCGCCCACCCCAATTGCGAAAGCGTAACGATGCTGGTGTCCGATGGAGAACAGTACCGGCCGGTGTCGAACTATCTGAAATACCCGCTGGGCGAAGTGGCGCGGCAGGCCATGGCGCTGGACAAGATGCTCGGGGAAAAAGTGGACCGAAGTTTGCTGGGGCGATTATTCGGACGGCGGGGCCAGCAGGTGGTGGTCGGCTGGGCATTGGTGCGCTTTCTGCACCGGGTTCTGGACTTGCGGGCGATTTTCGGCGACCACCCGTGGTGGAGCATCGCACGGCTGGCCGGAGGGTTGATTGCGGGCCGGAAATTCAAAGACCTGATGCGGCGGCACAGCCGGTGCGAAAACATCCTGCGCGTAATTGTGCTGCCATTTGAGGAGCCGAAGAACGTCGAGTCGGCGCGCTTGGTCGAATGCCCCGCGCAGTTCGCCTACGAGCATCCGCTAACCCACGAAATCAAGTTCATGCCCGTCTGCGCATGGTCGGTCTATCGCAACGGGATTTTAAAAGAAACCACGCGGCAATATGGCCTGGCAGAAAGTGCATAAGTAGGACTTGATTTTTGATTTTGGATTTTTGACTTTGTATTTTGGATTGAACGAAGTTCAGAAAGAGGAGACGGCGGGAATGGCTGAAGTGCTGGCAGACATACGGGAGATGATTGCCGGATTGGACCGCGAGGTACCGTTGCTGAACGGGACACGCCGGCCGTATGTGAATCTTGACAATGCGGCGACCACGCCGCCGTTCCGCGAAATCCTTCCGATGATCCATCAGTTTTCGGAATGGTATTCGAGCATTCACCGCGGAACCGGTTTCAAATCTCTCCTCTCCACTCGTGTCTATGATCGCTGCCGCGAGGTGGTCGGCGAATTTATCGGCATTGACCCCGATTATCATGTAGTGATTTTCTGCCAGAATACCACCGATGCCATCAACCGGTTGTGCCGGCGTTTGCGGTTGAAACGCGACGAAGTCGTTCTGACCACCGTGATGGAGCATCACTCGAATCTGCTCCCGTGGCGTTTGGCCGGCAACGTGGACTATGTGCGAATCAAAAGCGACAACGGCTCGCTGGATGTCGAGCACTTCGAGGCCAAGATGCGCGAGCACGAAGGCAAGGTGAAGATCGTGGCCGTGACCGGCGCCTCGAACACCACGGGCTGCATGCCGCCGATCAAACAACTGGCCCGCATGGCGCACGCCCACGGTGCATATATCCTCGTGGACGCGGCCCAACTGGTGGCGCATCGGCCGATTGTCATGGGCAAGGCAAACGACCCCGAGCACATAGACTTCTTGGCGTTCAGCGCCCACAAGATGTATGCGCCGTTCGGCACGGGCGTGCTGGTCGGCCCGCAGGATTTCTTCAACGAGGGCACGCCCGGTCTGGTCGGCGGCGGGGCGGTCGAACTGGTCACGCTTGGCGAGGTCGAATGGACCGTGGCGCCCGAGCGCGAGGAGGCGGGCACGCCCAACCTGATGGGCGTACTGGCACTGGCCAAGGCAACGCAAATTCTCCAGCGCATCGGCATGGACAACGTGGCCGAACATGAGCGCGGGCTGATCAAATATGCCTTGCGCCGTCTGCAGGAAGTTCCCGGCATTCGCATGTATGGCGAGCGCGACCACACGTTGCACTGCGACCGCGTGGGCGTAATTCCGATCGTGGCCGACGAGTTCGACCACGGCCTTTTGGCGGCGATCCTTGGCTATGAATGGGGCATCGGCGTGCGGCACGGTTGTTTCTGTGCGCAGCCCTACGTGCGCCAGTTGTTCGAGATGGAAGACGAGGGGCAGTTCAGCAAATTCCTGCGCCAAGTGCGCGAAGGCGACCGCAGCAATCTGCCCGGATTTGTGCGCATCAGTCTCGGCATCTACAACACGATCGAGGAAATAGATTATCTCGCAACGGCGCTCGAGAGCATCACCACGCGAGGCCCGCAAGGCCGCTATGTCCTCGACCGCGCCACCGGCGAATACAGCCCCATTGGCTACTCGCTGCCGCTGAATGACTACGACCCGCTGCGAATTGCCCCGTCGCTGTAATTTTGGATTGCAGCGAATCCGTCGAAATCCCCTTGAAGCGTCGGCTGAGACGTATGTAGTTTTTCGTTCAGGGGAGAACGGGTGCAATTGCCTGCCATAATGGCAACTTCCTACGCTTTCCGGCAGGCTTTTGCGGATTCGATCCACGCCGTTCCCCTTGTTATGCGAAAAAAGTTCAAACACCGTTGGCCCAAGCTTTTTCCGAGACTACTTGATGGGTCATGTCCGGTTTTTCCATGGCTTCCGAATCAGCCCGCGTTCTGCTTCTTTCCGAAAATGATAATGTGGGTGTGGCATTGACGGCAATTGCACCGGGCACGCGCCTGTCGGTCGCAGGAGCAGAGCTGACGGCGCACGATAAGGTGCCGGCGGGCCATAAGATTGCGACGCGGGCAATCGCGAAAGGCGAGTCGGTGATCAAATACGGAGCGCCGATCGGCGAAGCCACGCGCGCCATCGCCGCGGGCGAACATGTCCATGTCCACAATGTGAAAAGCCGCTATTTCCCCACGCTGACAAAAGATGGATGCGGCGCGGCAACGGGAGAGCGAGAAAACCCGGCAGACTGACGTGTGGTGCCTCGCACGCTGAATGGCCGCATACGGGGAGAGTGCGCATGAGGGGCTGGCTGCGACCTGACGGCCGAAAGGGAATCCGCAACGTTGTGGCAGTGGCCTATACGGTCGAGTGTGCACACCATGTTGCGCGTGAAATCGCCGCGCGGTTCCCGGCGCAAAGCGTCCATCTCATCGGTTTCCCCGGTTGTTTTCCCAACGCTTACGCCGTGCGCATGATGGAGTGCCTGTGCACGCATCCCAACGTCGGCGGAGCGGTGCTTGTTTCGCTGGGCTGCGAAAGCATGGACGGCCGCGCGCTGGCCGAAACGCTGCGGCGGTCGGGCCGTCCTGCCGCCTATATCGGGATTCAAGACCTTGGCGGCACGCGAAAGGCCATTGACGCCGGCATCGAGCACACCGCGCAAATCTGGAATGACATCCAAACCGTGCCGAGCGTGGAAATGTCCGCGGCCGATTTGACCGTCGGCCTGATCTGCGGCGGCTCGGATGCTTGGAGCGGGGTGACGGCGAATCCGGCTATGGGCCGGGCGTCCGACCGCTTGGTGGCCGAGGGCGGAACGGCAATCTTCGAGGAATCGGGCGAACTGATCGGTTGCGAGCACGTTTTGGCGGCGCGTGCAGCCACGCCGGAACTGGGGCGGGCGCTTGCGGCTGCCATCGAGAAGGCGGCACGCTACTACGCAGTGCTCGGACATGGCAGTTTTGCGCCGGGCAATGCCGACGGCGGTCTCACAACCATCGAGGAAAAGTCACTGGGGGCCTACAGCAAAAGCGGAAGCGCGATGATTATGGGTTTGCTCAAACCGGGCGACCGGCCGCTGCGCAGCGGGTTATACTTCCTCGATGTCGTGCCCGACGGCGAGGTGCGGTTCGGCTTTCCCAACATTTCCGACAACGCGGAAATTGCCGAGTTGATTGCATGCGGCGCGCAAGTAATTCTGTTTTCCACCGGGCGCGGGTCCGTTGTGGGCTCGGCCATCTCGCCGGTCATCAAGGTCTGTTCCAATCCCGAAACTTGTCGGCGGATGAGCGAGGACATGGACATTGACGCGGGCCGGATACTGGAAGGGCGCGCGACGCTGGAATCCGTCGGCGAAGAAATCTACGCCGCGCTCTGCGCAGTGGCCGGCGGGACACCGACCGCGTCCGAGCGATTGGGCCATCGGGAGTTCATCTTGACATATAAGCACTTTGAATGGACGAGCGGGTGTTTCGACAGAGGCGAGAACCGGCACGCCAACCGTTCCACAGACAATCAGGCAATGGGATAAGACAGTTCGGTTTTTTCAACGCGCTTGCATGCATGAGAGACGATTCCCATGGCGTCCATTTTCCAATGCGTGATTTTGCGCCAAGGAAGGCGAAGCGGTCGGTGTGGAAACCGACCCTCCACGTGACCAAACCAATTTTTGCAGGAGGCAGGAAAAATGAGGAAAGACACTTCGAGGCGCAAGTTCTTGAAAACCACGTTGGCCGCTGTGGGAACCGCCGGCGTTTCCGGCTGTGCGTTCCGACAAGGCGGCAAATCCGCCGGCCTTCCGCCTGTTTCCTCACGGACAATCGGCGCCAACGACCGCATACGGGTCGGCCTGATCGGCTGCGGCGGCATGGGACGCGGCGATTTGCTGACCTTTCTCAAATTCAACGACGTGGACTGTCCGCTGATTTGCGATGTGGATGATGCACAAATCAAGAAAGTCGGCGAGGCCGTGGAGAAGGTGCGCGGCAAACAGCCCGAGTCGGTGAAAGACTTCCGTCGCGTGATTGACCGGCCGGACATTGACGCCTGCATTGTGGCCACGCCCGACCATTGGCACGCCCTGCCTACCATTTATGCCTGTCAGGCGGGAAAAGACGTCTATTGCGAAAAGCCGCTGGCGACCAGCATTGTCGAAGGGCGGGCGATGGTCGCAGCCGCGCGCAAATACGACCGCGTCGTTCAGGTGGGAACTCAATGGCGGAGCGGGGAACATTATCAACAGGCCGTTGCCTATGTGCAATCGGGCAAGCTGGGCAAAATCCGCCTTGTCCGCTGCTGGCCCTATTTGCTGTGGGTCTATAGCGTGGGACGGCCGGCCGATTGCGACCCGCCGCCGGGTGTGGACTATGATATGTGGTTGGGGCCGGCCCCCAAGCGGCCGTTCAATCCCAAGCGCTTCCACTTTGACTTCCGCTGGTTCTGGGACTATGCCGGCGGACTGCAAACCGACTGGGGTGTCCACTTGATCAACATTGTGCATTGGGCGATGCAGGTCGAGGCACCGCTGCGCGTCAGTTCGACCGGCGGCAAATATGTGTGGGACGACATCTCCGAAACTCCCGACACCCAGATCAGCATCTTCGAGTATGCCGGCTTCCCGATGATCTGGGAACACCAATGCACGGGCGGACACGGCCCCGAAGGTCGCGAGCACGGCGTGGCCTTTGTCGGCACCGAGGGGACGCTGATTGTGGACCAGCGCGGTTGGGAAGTGGTGCCCGACGGCGAAAAGAAACTGAAAGCCGAGAGCGGCAAGAGCGTAGCCGGAGACCGCGACAATCACGTGCGCAATTTTCTCGACTGCATGCGCTCGCGCAAACGGCCCGTCTCCGACATCGAGATTATTCACCGCGCCACCGCCGTCGGCCATCTGGCCAACATCTCCTACCGGATCAAGCGGTCGGTGCAGTGGGACGCGCAGAAAGAGCGGATCGTGGGTGACGCCGAGGCGAGCCGAATGTTGGCCAAGCCGTATCGCGCACCGTGGAAACTGCCGGCGGTATAGCGCTGCCGTTGCATGCCCGTTGGCCAAAAGTTGCCCATGCGTTTTGGGAAGGGCCGGCTTCCGCACCGACCGGACTCAATACCCGTAGAACTTCAGGCTGGCCGCGTTCAGCGCCCACGACAGCCCCAGCCGCTCCTGATACCAGCGGTCCAACTTGGCTTGCAGTTGTTTGGCTTTCTGCGATGCTTCGCGGTTGCCCGCCTTGCCGGCCGACCGCGCTATCAACCACTCGCGACGCAATTGGGCCATTTCGACCGCCTTGCGCAGGAAGGCGACCCGTTCGAGCACGGTCGGTTGGCCGGCCGCTTGTTTGGCCGCCGCATCGAGTAGGGCGTTGCAGCGGGCAAAGTAATCGTCCGTGCACCACTCGGCGAACAGGGCGGGAACGGATTTGCCCTTCTCCTGCGAAGCATTCGAGCGGGCAAACTCGGCGGTCTTGTCTTCGAGGAACGCGAAATACTCGCGCACCGCGTCGGCCGCCGGTCCGAATCCTGCACGGCAATAGTCGCGGACAATGGCATCTACGTCGGCCTGCGGATTCCACAACACTTTGGCCAGCACGTAGTAATTCAGTCCATCACCCGCCCAGTGCTGATAGCAGCAATCGAAGTCCGCGGCGATCATTCCGTGTTCCAGACAGAAGCGGATGTCGTCGGCCAAACGATGACCGTAAAACGTCGGATGGCCCATCGCAGCCATCAGGGCGTTGGGCCGGAGGAAAATTTGGCGCGCCGACTCGGCCCACTTCAGCCAGTGGTCGCGCGACTTCTGGCGAAGCACTTCGTTCAAATAGTCAAAACCTACGAAACCCAGCACGATGTTGGGATGCAGTTTGGCGTGCAGGGGCGGCGTGCGATAGACGCTGTAAGCATAAGCCCCCAGATAGCGGTCGGGCAACTCGCGCGCGACAAGGGCGGCGATCTCCGAATAAAACCGAACATAACGGTCGCTCAGCGACACATGGCGTGTGCGCTCGTTCGGCCCCCACATCTCGATGATCTCACCCTCGGGAGCATCCCACGCTTCGCACTCTTTGCACAGGCAATGCGTGACGGCGCTGCCGTCATTGGGCGAAATGGATACGCAGTCTTTGGTCGGGTCTTTGCGCAGCTGCTCGATGCACTCGCGGGCAATGTGCTCGATGAGCGAGCGGTTGGACACGCACAGCTGGGCGCGGCGGCCCTGATCGCCCTTGGTGTTGTCGCGCGTCCCGTCGGGCTGCAGGGCAAACCATTCGGGATGGGTTTTCGAGAAACGCGCCCAGTAGCTGCCGTAGGCATGACCGTAGTTGCCGTTATAGCTGCCGCCGATGCGGTGGAAGCGGAACCAAGCCTGCGCGCCGGCGATGTGGCGCTTAAAATCCTCGGCCTTCCAGCCTAGTTTGTCCAATCCCGTTTGAATCCGGTCGCTATAGCCGATGTTGCGAATCGTGCGTTTCCGCAGCACGGGCACATGGCGGAAATTGATCTCGCCGATTTCAAGGGTGGGCTTTTTCGGAACGACCAGACCCAGTTCGCCCGGCCACAAAACACGAACGCCCAGATGGTCTTCGGCAAATTGCTCGACGGCCCACAGCGTGCCTTCAAGCGGCACGCCGTCGGGACGCTCATCGTCGCCGATAAGAACCAGCGCGCCGGGAAAAGTCTGAATGCGGATTTCTTCGAGCGCAAATTTCGCCGGATCCAGTCCCAGTGCCCGCGTCCGATGAGTGTCGCCGACAAGAATCAGCCAGTCGTTGGTCGCAGGGGGAAGGTCTTTTTCCATACGAATGGGAATCCGTGCACCGCTGATTTTCTCGATCCACATCTGCAATTCGTTGGCTGCGGCCCGCGCAGCCCGTGTCGGTTTGTCCGCGAGGACAATCACCGATGCCGGCCTGCCGTCCCGAACCAAAACCGCCGCTGCGCCGACGCACGGCGCCAGAACCATGGCTGCCAGCACGGCTGCCAAAACTCTTCTCATCATTTCTGCGCCTCCATGTGGAATTCTATTGGCCGCACACCGCGCTCCTTGCCGCCGGCGCGGCCGATCTGCATTTGGTGAACCCGCGCCCTGTATCTCTCCGCCGCTGCGCTGCTCGTTTCGTCATCATCTACCTTCCGGGGCAAATTATCAAAGTCAAGGCTCAGCCGCAGTGTGTGTCGGAGCGGGCAAAGGTTGCTCGTATTTCAAAACGGTGCAACGCCCGCTCCAGCTTTGCGCCTTTGCGTGAGGTTCTTCTCGAAAAATCCCCACGGCATTCTTCTCAGAGAAAGCGACTTGACTTGAGACCGAAGGTTGTTAAATCCTCGCTGGCGAAGAACCCGGTCCGCCTGTTCCCTTCGGCGGCTACATTTCACAGGGAGGCAATGCTATGGGCATGAAAGTCGGCATCAACCTGGAGTTCGTGCGTCACGATGACAAGTCATTTGCGTGGGGGTTGGCCAAAGCCGCCGAACTCGGCTACAAATACTGCGAGCCGATGGTTCACTGGGGCCGCGAACTGATGAGCGAGGCGGGGTACTTCCATTCGGTTTCGCTGCTCGAAGACCCGCTCGAAATCAAGGCCATGCTCGACAAGCACGGCCTCAAGGCCAGCGGGCTTTCGGCCCACTGTCCGCTGGCGCAGCCGGAAATCTCCGTCGAGTATCTCAAGCAGGCCATCCGTTTCGCCGCCGAAATGGGCGCGCCTGTGGTCAACACCGACGAGGGCGTCGTCCCCGAATGGCTGCAGAAGGATGAGGAACGCGCCTATGCCATCATGGAATACACGCTGCGCAAAGTCCTGCCGGTGGCCGAGCGCCACGGCGTCAAGATCGGCCTCGAGCCGCACCAAATCTTCACGCGCTATACGGAGAAACTTATTCGCATCGCCAATCTCGTCAAGTCGCCGGCCATCGGGTTCAACGTGGACACGGGCAACGCCTATCTGGGCGGTGTAAGCGATCCGTATGAAATGCTGGAGGCGACGGCCAGCCGCATGGTGCACATCCATGCCAAGGACATCAGCGTCGCACACAGCGCCGAGGAGCGCGGCAAGGTAACGGGAACGCCGGTCGGTTGCGCCTGCGGCGAGGGCGTCATTGACTGGCATCGGGTCGTGCGCATTCTGAAAAAGGCCAAGTTCAACGGCGTGCTCTCGGTCGAATGCGGCACCATTCCGCAGGCCGCCGCAAGTTTGAAGTATCTGAAAAAAGTTATTCGCGAAGAGAAGGCCTAAAGATCGAACCGGAGATTTATCAAATTCACCGCGAGTGCACGATGGTTTTTCGAATGTGCTTTCGCGAAGATGCAAATAGTTCCGATCCTTGGCCAGCGGAGAAGACCAGCAACTGACGGCTCGGGGAAAGCACAAAACGAAAGGGATTCGAAAGGAGGAATTTACTTCATCACAAAAAGAGGATGTGTTGCCTTTTCCAGCAAGCAGAAGCGTTTCCAAGTGTATCGAGGGGCAAGTCTTTCAAGCAGAACATCACGCAAAGGCGCCGAGACGGAAAATAGAAAGATTGATTCGGCCAAGGGGTCACCTGTCTGACAACGAAAGGCAGGTTTTCCTAAGGGAACCGAAATCGAAGGAACGCCGGGCAACTTGGCGCCTTTGCGTGAAGCAGGGTCTTGAAAGATCAGGGTGGAGGTGAAAACCGTGACATATCCCAAGCAATTACAAACCGCATTTACACTGATCGAACTGCTGATCGTTGTCGCCATCATCGCCATTCTGGCCGCCATTGCCATTCCGAATTTTCTGGAGGCGCAAACGCGCGCCAAGGTCTCGCGGGTCAAGGCCGACTTTCGCTCCATCGCCGTGGGGCTGGAGTCGTACCGCACCGACTACCAGAGCTATCCGTCCGGCTGGCCGGCCTACATTACCCCCATCAGTCTGATTCCGTTGACCACGCCCGTATCGTATCTGAGCGCGGTGAACATGAGTGATCCGTTCAAACCGAATCCGCAGAACAACCGCAACGGCGACTACATCTACTTCAGCTACGAGTATGACAGCCTCTGGCGCTACGTGATCAACGGCGGAAGCGCGGGCAGCTATCCCAGCGGATTGGAACAGCGCCAGACGCCGCGCGTTGCCTATGCGGGCTGGTCCATTACCAGCTGGGGGCCCGACCGTGCCCAACAGGCTATTGAATGGTTGGTCTATAATCCAAACCAGACTTGGCGGATTTACGACCCGACCAATGGCACGGTCAGCGAAGGCGATATTGGCTATTTCGGCGGCACGGTTCCGTCGTGGGCAAACGGGATGAAGGGCGGCAGCGGGGCGTAAAAACATGCCATAGATCATGGCAATATCATGGCTGGCAAACTGTGCGTTAGGCCGTGTAGAAACGCGCCTTCGCCTCTGAATCTTCAAGAAATGGCCTGACGCAAAGTCGCCGAGTAACAAAGGTTTTATTGGATTCCCGTTAACCTCAAAACGTTCGAACCCCGCTTGCGCAAGAGAGACAGCCGCTGACTTGGCCTAAAATGCGACCTTTCGCAGGCGTGGGGTCTTTGCGCGGTTTTTTTTTAAAGATTTCAAACAATAAAGACTTAAACCTGCAGCCTTACGATTGCCCAATTGGTAATACGATAATCCGCCCGGCTATGTCTCGATTACCAGACGTTCTTCTTCGCCTACGCGTGGGCGCCAAACAGCAGCCAGAAGCGATTGCACACTGGCCGCAGCCAGAGGCGGTTTAGCTCCGGTTAAAAGCTGCACCCATGCCTCACCGCTGCCATCTGCTGTTTGCAGGGCTATGCCCACCCAGCCGTCGGCTTGCTTCCATTCAAGGTCCAGTTTTTCGGACGGGCCTTGCACGGCCATTGCCGCTGCAATGCGGGTTGCGGCCACACGCCGCTTCGTTCTCGCCGTAAAATGCCAGTGGTTCTCGACATTTTCGTGATACTCCTCCGGATTGCCCTCGTTGTAAGGAGTGTCGAACACGTCCGTCTGACTGAAAGTCAGTCCGGCCTCGCAGGCCAGCCGCACCGTCAGCGTGGCGCCGCGCCGCGTGCTGACCACCGTGCCCTGCCCCTCGTCCATTTTCATCTTGTCGAAAGCATGAAGCAGCCAGCTATACTCTGCGGGGGAAGGGGATTCCAGCTCATCCAGCAAAACAAAAACACCCGGACGCAGGAACAATACGTGGCGCAGAAATCGCTTGAGCTTGCCCCCGTAGGCAGCCGCGGCATCACCGCACAGATACGTAAGGGCCTTCTGATGTTGGAACGCCGTGATTCGACCTGAAGCCGACGCTGAACGCACTATCTGGCCCTCGCCGTTGACCAGCACGCAATTGTTGGCCTTGGTCTGGCGCGTCCATTCGGCATGATGCGGCATCCCATAGGAAGGCCCGTAGTAGCCGGACGCAATGGCCAGCGCGCGTCCGCCCTTGAGAACGCAGAAAGAGTTTTGATCGGCGTGGCTGTGGCTGACGCTGCCGTAGGGGCTGCTCTTGAAGATGAAGAACGTGTCCTCTTTGGGATTGTCGAGAGCGCTGTGAAGTCCCGCCCAGCCGATGCCCCGAAACACTGCCGCTGTCGGCAGCACCGTTGGCGGCTGCGGCTTGACCGTGTCCTCAGTGGCCAGCGCCACCAAGGGATCGCCGCCCGATGGATCGCCGGCCTGTTGCGCCCACCAGATGCAGTGCGGGTCGTTGTAACGGCGGCCGTGGTGGGCAAGCAGGGCGGCGCCTGTAGAGCCGATGCCGCCGCGTTCGGCACCGTCGCCAAAGGGTTTGATCTCGCCGATGGGCGACGTGCAATAGAGGAAGAACTTTCGCACATTGCGGAAAAACGGCCGCTGGTAAAGATCCACACCCACCGCCCGCAACGCCTCAAATGCACCCAGATAAATCGTGTTATACGCGAGTGCGTAGCTGATGCCTTCGGCCCAGCCACCGTCGGCGTCGCCCCAGTGGGGATAGAAGGTCATCAGGGCGCGCAAGGAGTAGTCGAGCCACTCGGCGGAGTCAGGAACTTCGTTCTTCAATGCAATGGCATGCTCCGCGAGATAGGCAATGAGCCGACCGTTGTGGCTTTCGGCGGGTGTCGCCAAATAGTCGCTGCGGCGCAGGCGCTGGAGGATTTGTCGCGCGCGGCCGGCGGTCATCGCGCGCACCCGCTCACGCTCGCTTTCGTTGAACAGCGGATAAAGCCAGTCGTAGGCATGTGCTCCATGGCGCGACATGCTCAGGCCCGGCTCGTCGCCATACGGGGAGAGCAGCGACATCGGCCCTTCGATTCCCCACGGCTCGATGGTCAGGAGAAGGCGCTTTGCCGCCTCGCCGTAGCGTTCTTCGCCGCTGAGGAGCCATGCGAGGGAGAGCGGGCCAAGGACGGCATCCACGCGGCCGCGGAAAGTGCGAAAGTAGTAGGTATAGCCCATACGGCGGCGGGCGGGTGTGTCGAATGTGTGATAGCGGGGCGGTTCGGGAAGCGGTGTTTTGAGAGCGCGGTCGGCTTGCGCTTTGAGCGATTCCCATGCACGCCGGCGCGTCGTCTTGAGTGTTGCGCGAATGGCGTCGAGGTCTTTTTTCAAGAAGATGCAGCGAGGATGGTCGTCAGGTACACGCGCAAGTATGGCCTTGGGGTCTTCCCACGGAAGATGCGGGATGTTTTCCGGCACGCTGAATGTCCAGAGGCCTCGGCGGCCGATTTCCCTGCCGCTGGCATCATAGGCCGCAACGTCCCAAGCAAAATCGCCGGCGGCCAGAGTGCGGCTGGGCACATGGACCGGATCGGGCAATCCGGCGGCTTCATAGATTTGGCGGCCCATGCGGTCTTGAATGATTAGACGATACGTGATGCCTTTTCCGCGTACGCGCCACCACGCGAAACCCGGCGGATTGATTCCGACCATTGCGCCGTCGGCGGGCGTTGGAAACAGTGCGCCTTCGGGCTGCGCGGTGGGAAATCCGGCGACGGGCGCCGCTGCCGCTGGTGCCGGTGCGGCTGATGCAGGTGCGACAACTCCCAGAAATGGAATGGCCGAACTCTTGAGAAAGTCCCTTCGATCCAACATCATGGCCTCCTTCATCACCCTGATTCGTTTGACTCGTCTGATGTGTCCAACTCGTCCGACTTGTTCTATTTCAAAAAATACTCAAAAAACAAACACATAACCTCATTTGAATCCGCATTCGGCGCATGTTCCTTCCGGTTTGTCATGGCCACGCGGTTTTCGTAACCGAGCAATTTGTTGACCGCAACCGAGTGATTGAGCGCGCGCCACCGCACCGGCGGGTCTTCGGCGCCGCCGGAGACCAGAAACGGCCGCGGGGCCATCAGGGCGTGGAGTTCGTGCAGGTCGCGGCCTGTTTCGATCATCGTCTTGTAAGGTCCCGTGCGCGGATTGTCCGGCGTCACAACGCCGCGCTTACGCCACGGGCCGGGCTGCCAGCCCAGATACCACGGCTCCCAATAGTTCACATTGGGGCGGGCTTCATCGAAGACAATTCCCGGATCAGACCAGGCCGCGCAGGCAAACTTCTCATAAAAGCACGAAGCAAACATCGCCCACTTTCCCCCGTACGAGTGGCCCATGATTCCGACGCGTTTCGGATTCACATAGTCGAGTTGGGCGAGCGCATTGCAGCAATTTGCCGCTGCGTATCCGAGCGCATGAAGCGGCTGAAGTTCGGCCTTCTCCCGCGACGGATAATAGAGCGAGGGCTGATGGCCAAAGGAAAGGGCAACAAAACCGCGCCGGGCCATCTGCACGGCAAAATCGCGGTCGGCCCCTTTGCCTTCGCCAATGGCGGTTTCCGGTTCATAATAGACGATCACGACGGCCGGGAACGGCCCGCGGCCGTCGGGGATAAGGAGATAGCCGCCCGTGGTGCGGCCGTCGGGCGCAAACTCGACGCGCACCCTGTGCTGGGTGAAATTCTCGCGGCGAACTTTCTCCAGAAATTCGATCTTGGGTTTTTCCAGAAGGGGCGGCCATTTGCCCAAAAGTCCCTCCCAAGTTGCGATGATCTCGGCGCGCCGTTTCTGCCAGTCTGCCGGAGTTTTGGCCATGCGGCCGTCGTTGAATTGAAGCGGCGAGCGATAGTTGCCAAAATCGTTTGCGTATTCCGGCGGCGGAGTGAAATAAGGGGCGATCCTTTGCCAGATGGATTCTTTTTCCAAACTATGCGACGAAGCATTCGAGCCGGCGGCAGTTGCGTCCCCTACCGCTGCCAGCAAGGCCGTGGCGAGAATAAGGCACAACCGCTTGGCGGGTCGGATTTCAGTCATTGCACCTTCCTCCGGACGGGCAATTTCAGAACAGGTTCTTGTATATCTGAAGCATGGTCTGGATGGTTTTCTCCCAGCGGAAGCGGTTGAGATTCTTCCGTCCCTTTTCAATCAGCGACTGTCGCAGCGGCTCATCGGTGAGGATTCGGACCAAACCGTCTGCCACGGCGCGAACGTCATCGGGATTTACGAACAGGGCCGAATCGCCTCCGATTTCGGGCAAGGCTGCGTGGTTGGCGGCCAGCACCGGCACACCGCAGGCCTGCGCTTCGAGCAGCGGCAGGCCGAACCCCTCGAACTTGGTGACCAGATAAAGCGCTTGGGAGCCGTGGTAGAAAGCTTTTTTCTCTTCCTCCGTGATGCTTCGATAGATCTGCACCCGCTCGCTGAGTTTCAATCCGCGGATCAGCCGGCTGCATTCGGCAAAGAAGCGGTCGGGCGAGACCACAAGAACCAGAGACGTGTTTTGCAGAGCAGGGCAATCATGGAGAGCAAGGGCGTAGGCCCGGATCATCGTCGGGAGGTTCTTGTTGGGCCGCGTGCTGCCGATATAGAGGATATAGCGGTCGGGCAAACCAAACCGGCGGCGGATATGTTCAAGCAATTCGGGCGAGCACTCCATCAGGGGCTCCGCGGTGATCCCGGGGTGAACGACAATGGCGCGGTCGGCATAACGGGGGAAAACCCGGGCAATGTCGCGGCGGGTGGCTTCTGAGACCGTGTGGACATATTTGGCGCGACGTACGGCACGCGGATACGCCCAGCCGTAAAAAAGGTCATAGGCTTTTCGCAGCGGCCACGGACGGCGTCCTGTGAATTCAGGCACCAAAAGTGCCTGCAAGTCATAGATGGTCACCAGAAGCGGCCCGCGGTAAAACAGCGGTGTAAGCGGAAACAGCGAATGGAGAATATCGGGGCGTTCGCGTTGGACGACGCGGCCAAATTCAAAAACCGTTGCCAGAGAGACTGGTCGCGCATGGAAAGTTTTTATAGTAAAATTTGATTTAAGATTCAATTCTTCTTTATAGTTATAATGAACATAAACAATATATTCTATAGTTGAATCCGCATCTGATAGATGCTTTAAATATTCTTCGCTGTATTCAGCGATTCCTGAATACTCTCCACACAGATAACGGGCATCTATGACAATTCGCATGAATTTGGCTCCCTTGTCCCTTTTGCACTATAGCCGGGGTAGATGAGGCGCGACAGTTTCCTTTCGGGCAAGCATTTTCTTGCCGGAAGTGTTTTATGATGACAAGCCGACGGCGCGGGCAAAGGCCGCTGCCGTTTGCTCCCATGAACAGCCGCGCGCCCGATCCACGCCGCGCTGCCGGAGGGCCGAACTGTCTGCGGTCAGCCACTGCCTTGCCAATCGGACAAACTCCGCGCGATCGCGGGCAATCACAACCTCGTTCGAGAAGAAACGCACAACGTCTGGCACCGCCGTCGAGATTACCACACGTCCGGCGGCCAGATACTCAAGCGTCTTGATCGGATTAATCGCCTGCGTGGCCGTATTGATGGCAAAGGGCAGCAAAGCCAGATCAAACTGGTGCACGTAGGCCGGCAACCGGTCGTGCGGCTTGGGGCCGAGCAGATGGAGATTCGGCGCGGGCGCCGGCATGTCAAAACTGCCGTGAACCGGCCCAATCAACACAACTGACCCGTCGCGAAACTCCCGGCAAAGGTCTTCGAGCAAGCGGCGGTCCAAGCGGTCGCTTAGCGTGCCGGTGTAGCCAAGAATGGGCCGCGGGAGCGCCCGGATATCCTCCGGAATGGAATCCGGCGGCGTGTGAAACAAGTCAAACCGCACGCCCGAAGGGACAAACTGGATGTCCGGCCGCGCCGCACGGTGGCGGTCGCACAGCGCTTGCGTGCCGCTGATTACCGTATCCGCTTGTTGCAGCCACAGTGCTTCGAGACCCCGGGCATTCGGCGGTGCCCAAGAAAAGCCGGGGAAATCATCTATCAGGTCATAGATGCGTTTGCCCCAATCCACCCGCGCCAGCAAGTCGGCACTGAAGGGGCTGTTGCTGAGAAACCAGAGGTCGGCGTCGGGTGGGAGAACGCGGCAGGCTTCGGCCCAAATCAATCGGCGGTTGAGTGCAAAAATCAGGCGCGACTTGTATTCGCCGGGAAGAATCAGGGGTTGAACGACGCGCACACCGCGGCCGCGGTCTATATGAATCTCCGGCTGCCAGTGCGGCACGCTGTCGTAGCGGCGGTGAATTTGAAGCGGGCTGAAATAGACGACCGGCAGAAATGCGCCAAGGCGCAAGGCCAGCTCCTGTGGCCGCTGCCATACGTCCTGCCAGACCACTTGGGAGAAGAAGAATAAAAGACACGAGTGTGCGACAGACCCGTCGCGATGATCGCTGGAATGGGTTTCCTGTGCGGCAACCCTCGCGCCCAACTTGCGGCGGCGCTGAAATTGCGCAACTGTGCGAGGCGCCCAAATCCATCGCCGCGCCAAAAGTGCAACGGAGCGCGCAAGAAGCGGGATTATGGGAATTCGACGCATGAATTGACAGGGCCTCGCGCTCCGGAATCTTTGGCCGGCCTTTTAA